>JAUQWT010000353.1 GCA_030835005.1 Ignavibacteria bacterium
GGAGCAAATTTTGAATATTCAAAACTGTATATGCCGATATTCATTCCGCTTGTCGGGGCAGCGATATAATTTCCGTTACTCGAGAAATCACAATTGAATGCATTATGCCTGTAGGTTTCAAAATACTCGCTTCCGAATATCTCGCCGTCTGTATCATCCTTCCTTGAGAATCTTAATGTCTTAATTTTTTCATACTTTTCGGTATCATATATTTCTACAATGAAACTCAACCGTATCCCTTCATCTTCCTCTTTCCTGGTCGGCTGTTTAACATAAGAAACAGCAAGACGGCTGCCGTCAGGCGAAAAAACCGCGTAATAGCAATCATACTTTTTCTTGAAATTCTTGACGACTTCTTTTGTTGCAGATCTTATTACGGATACTTCACCCGTTAAAGAAGTGTAAACAAGCAATCCTGTGCCTGAGTTAGAATAATTTACACTGGTAATGTTCACAGCACTTTCCAATGAAAATTCCCTGGTGAGCGTTGTAATATCCGTAAAAACCAGGTTACCGTTCTCATCCCCCGAGGCAATAGTTTTGGAGTCAGGTGAAAAGGCAACAGAATTGATGTTTCCCCGGTTACCGAATATTGAATGAGGTTCCTGTGACAAACATGGAATAACCACTATTAATATCGTTAAAAATGCTGTTAATTTCATCTTTTGCATAATATTCTGAATTCAAAGTATTAAACAATCATAAGGATGAAAAAGTTTATCTTTAGACTGTAATTGGATTATCAGGAAACGCTTTTGAAGGTTAGGCTAAGGCATAAAAAAAGGGCTTACGTTAGTAAGCCCCGGTTCATCTGCTAATTAGTAGGGAATACTATCAGCTATGCTGTTATAGCAGAAAAACTTTTAATTATCTTTGATACGAATATGTATATGTAGTTACAAAATGATCTTTACCTATATAACAATCTATTATCAGCTGGCACTCGTTACTGCTATCGAAGTATGTATTTGGAGCGTAGAAAAAACCTTTTTTAACTTCGTTTGCATACTGTTTGTTATCTTTATTCAGTTTCAAGACTTCGATCGCGTTGGGTTCCATAATCTGGTAATTTGCGCCTGCCCTTGCGAAAAAGATCTTAATTCCGGTACTTATCTTGCCTGTTGTGCTGTAATCGATGTTTGTATAAACCGCTTCAAGATTCAGATAACTGCCGGGCTGCATACTCTTTGGAGGTTCCTGCCATGAAAACCCTGAGCTGACTGTGTGGATTATTTCAATGATATCCTTCCATTCCGTCAAGCCTGTAATCTGATTATTTCCGGTGGTCCACTTAGTAATGTTGGTTCCGCTGTAAGCTTTGGATTCAACATTGGTTAACATCCAGCTTCCACCTATGAGTTCCTCTGATGGTGTACCTGCACCCTGTGTGAAAGTATCATTCTGTGCAGAAATCTGCGATGAATACACGAGTATCGTTATGACAAAGAGCTTAAAGATATTTTTCACTAAAGTTATCATAAATAGCGTTTATTTGTAGTCTTTTAAAGGTAGTTAAATATTTGATATCCCTACTATCTATCGTCTCTTTAACTACTACAAAGATGGTATCAAACTTAAGGTTTTCCAATACACTAATTAAGGGATATTAGATGATAACATTAATATTTACTTATAGTTTTAATTTTTTGCTATATTTGGCTATTGAATACATCAAAAATTACATATTTCTTGCATTTTTCCTTTTTATTACTGGGTTTTAGCATACTAATTACTGGCTGCGCAAATCAACAGCCTCCAGGAGGCGGGAAGGAAGATAAGGACCCGCCAAAGGTCAGCATTGTATCTCCAAAGCCAAATACCATTAATTTCAGGGGAAATTCACTCTATTTTGAGTTTAATGAGTATGTGGATAGACGCAGCTTTCAGGATGCTTTCAGAATATCTCCGCAGATAAAGGGTGATATAGAGTTCGACTGGGGAGGCAAAGATGTTGAAGTAAGAATTCCTACAGGCTTTAACAAACTTGACCCTAACAAAACATTTGTTGTAAACATAAATTCTACTTTTAAAGATATTCGCGGAAATGCAATTACTGAACCAATAAGTTTTGCTTTCTCCACAGGTAGTAAGATAGATATGGGGGAACTAAGCGGGAATGTATTTAACAGTAAAAAAACAGCTACAATATTTGCGTACAATCTCAGTGCAGGCAATTACGACCCCACAAAAAACATCGCCGAGTATATTACTGAAATAAATTCCGAAGGAAGTTATAAATTAACAAATATGTCTCCCGGAAAATACAGAGTCATTGCAGTGATTGATGATGATAGAAATCTGCTATTCACTTCTGAAAGGGAAAGTTACGGCGTGCTGCCATATGACCCGGATATTAAGGACTCCACATTAACGCAAAACCTTAATTTTTATATTAAGGAAGTTGTTACTGCTCAAAGTGTACAGGCGGAGCTTGACCATACAAAATATTTTAAAGATTCAGCCGGTGTAGTATTCACTTCAATTGAGTATGATTCAAAAACTGTAATGCCCGACCAAAGTATTTTTATTTTCTTCAATAGATCAAAACCAACACGAGATGAATTTGTAAATTCGCTGAAAGTGATTGATGAAAACGGTACGGCAGAAAGAATGGTATTCAACTGGAAGAGTGATTCGCTGGTTGAAGTGTTCTCTTCAGATAAATATAATTCCAACCGTAAGTATAATTTAACATTCAGTATGAAAATGCCGGGTGATTCAGTATATAATTTCTCGCTTCCTTTCAGGACAGTCAGCACAAACTCATTCGGTGATTTAAAAGGCACTATCCGCTCAACCTATACAGAAAGCGGGTTTACAGGTGCACCTATAGTTATTAATTTAGAGGCAACCTCACTATTGCCTGCAATTAAATACAGCTACAGTTTAACTGATACAGTTTTTTCATTTAAGAATATCCTCGAAGCAGACTACACGTTGTTTTCGTTCATTGATGCAAATAATAACTCAGCTTATGATTACGGCTACCCGTTTCCTTTTGAATACTCTGAACCATTTTTTATTTATCCCACAACCCTTAATATAAAAGGCGGCTGGACGGTTGAAAATGTGAGTGTTGTGTTTACAAAATAATATGATCTAATATCTGAGAAATGCAGGATGTACTTCCCAATATATTAACGGTATCGGAGCTTAATTCATACATTAAGCAGGTCCTTGAGGAAAATTTCCGGTTTGTGCATTTGATAGGTGAAATTTCCAATTTCAAACTGCACACGCAGTCCGGGCACTATTACTTTACTATCAAGGATGAGGATTCACAGATAAACGCCGTCATGTGGAAAACACGCAATCAGCAATTGCTTTTCACCCCCGAAGACGGAATGCAGGTTGTAGTTAAGGGTAGGGTGACGGTCTATCCCGCTCGTGGTAATTACCAGGTCGAAGTGTGGGATATTAAGCCTCAAGGCGCAGGCGAGCTTCAGCAAAGATTTGAACAGCTTAAGCTAAAACTTTTTAATGAAGGCCTGTTTGATGAATCTCATAAAAAACCGCTTCCTGCATTCCCTGAAAACATTGTAATGATAACTTCAAGAACCGGCGCCGTGCTTCATGACTTCATGAAGATCACTAGCCGCCGTTACCCAATACTGAATATTTATTTATACCCAGTGAATGTACAGGGGCAACTGGCTGCTTCTTCTATGATAGAAGCATTGCATTACACTGAGAAGCTGGTGAGATCTAAGCATTTGCCTCATATCGATCTAATAGTAATTGCAAGGGGCGGCGGATCAATTGAAGACCTTTGGCCGTTTAATGATGAAAAGCTTGCCAGAGCTGTTTTTGCGTGCAAAATACCGGTAGTAAGCGCGGTTGGGCACGAAGTTGACTTCACAATCTGCGATTTTGTGGCAGATATGCGCGCTCCGACCCCCTCTGCGGCTGCAGAATTAATAACGCCAAGCACAAAAGAGTTAATTGAAAATCTTGACAAATTTTCGTATTTTAGTAGAAGTTTTGTCCAAACAAAGCTGGATAGCTTCAAAAATTCAGTAAAAGAGATACAGGGAAGCTATTATTTCAACCGTCCCAAGGATTTGATTTATAACTTCTATCAAAGGCTTGATGAGTTATCAAAAGGGATACAGAGCGTAACCACTAAGAAAGTGTCATCGCTCAAAAATGATATCAGGCTGTACATAAAAACGCTTCATCACGTAAACCCGCAGAATAACCTGAAGAAGGGCTACGCAATTGTGAAGAAAAAAGTTGATATAGATGAACTCAGGCTTCAGTTTGATTTTAACAAAGTAGTAACACGGGCATCGAAACTTAAAAAAGATGAAGAAGTTGAAATAAGTTTTTTTGACGGAAACAAAGAGGC
This sequence comes from Ignavibacteria bacterium, assembly GCA_030835005.1. Classification (GTDB taxonomy): domain Bacteria; phylum Bacteroidota; class Ignavibacteria; order Tepidaquicellales; family OLB5; genus OLB5. Next base: position 4,349 of record JAUQWT010000353.1, read on the forward strand.
GAAGATAACGAAGTAATTAAATTTATGAAAAAAGTTAAACAGGAAAGATCTTTCGAAGATTCATTCAAACGGCTTGAAACTATACTTGAGCGGCTTGAAGGCGAAGATTGTTCGCTTGAAGAAACCATAAAGCTTTATGAAGAAGGGCTAACACTTACAAAATTCTGTTATGATAAA
>JAUQWT010000354.1 GCA_030835005.1 Ignavibacteria bacterium
CTTTCCCGTCATATTCTTTTGAAAGCTCTTCTAAAACCGGGGCTACCATTTTACACGGTCCGCACCAGTCAGCGTAAAAATCTATAATAACAGGTTTATCACCTGTGAACATCCATTCCTTATTTGTTTCATAATTGAATACTTTTTGTTTGAATTCTGCTGCTGTTAAATGTACCATTTTAGTGCTTCCTATTGTATTAGTTTCGTTATTATTTTTTACTTTTGTATCAGTTTTAACTTCATTTGTGCCGTTATTTCCGTTTACTGATTGCTGCGTAATTGTATTATTTACTGAATGTTTATCATCTTTCTTTCCGCATCCGGCTAATAAAGCGGCGAATATCCCTGCAAGAATCAAAATGTGAAATGTTAATTTAGCTTTTTTCATATAAAATACTACAATTGCGGTTCTTAATTAGTTGCTAGTAGCAACTTATTAAAAGATATTGAAATAAACAAGGGAAGAAAAGGGTCTGCTGTTTTTGGCAATTGATAACAAAAGATGTTATATTATATCTCGATTTAATTTATTAAGTTGCGGATAACAACAATATGCTTACAGAATGAACAGATCAATAGTAGAGCTTATTTTTGAGCTTAAATTTACCTGTATGTCCAAAGAGGAAAGCATACGCGAAGAACTGAATCTTTCTCCATCGGAATACCGCGGACTGCTTTCCATAAATCCGGGTGAGGTTGCCAGCTGTATGCAGATGTCAAATACTATGGGACTATCTAAATCACGCGGCAGCAGGGTAATAGATAAGTTGATAGCCAGCGGATATTTAAAAGAAGCCAAAAATGACGGCGATCAGCGAATTTTCAACGTTAAGCTTTCACCAAAAGGTTTAATTGCGATCAAAAAGATCAACAGTGTTATGAGCGATTGCGAGAACGCTATTTTAAAGAATATCCCTTCCGGAGAGCTCAAAACATTTACAAAAACCCTTCGCAAAATTTCAGAGATAATAAGTCCGTAATCACACCGTAGAAAGAGAATTACAATACCATTTAAATTTAGTTGCTATTAGCAACTAAATGTGTTATATTTGTACTGCAAGCAATAACAGTATAAAGAAAGGCTCATTTATTATGAAAATGGAAATATATTTTGAAGAAGGAAAGAAAGTTAACGCAAGCTTTAACGGCAACGTGATCAGAACTGATCAGCCGGTAGAAGCAGGTGGATCAGGCAGCGCTCCTGCGCCGTTTGATCTGTTCCTTGCATCAATTGGTACTTGTGCAGGTATTTATGTGAAATCATTCTGCACTCAGCGGGGGATACCGGCTGATAAAATCAGGATCGTTCAATCAATGCAATACGATTTTGAAAAGTCTCTTATAAGTAAGATAAGGCTTGATATAATGCTTCCCGAAGATTTTCCAGAAAAGTACAAAAGCGCAGTAATTAATGCTGCTAATCTATGCGCTGTAAAGAAGCATTTACTGGATCCACCTGATATTATTGTTGAAGCACAGATTACAGATGAAGTAATGGTGTAAAAGTCTCAATCCTGTATATTATGTTAAACGTAAAAGACTTCTGAATAACAGAGGTACTATTGTTAAGCTAATTTCACATCATACTGCGTAACTTGACAGTCTCAGTGCACTATTTTCTTTGATTCGAAGTATATCTGAACTGCATGAATTACAGTGCATATCAGTATTGAAATTGGTGCCGGGTTTTGACCCGATTCAACACTTCCTTTATCAGTCCCTAAAGACGCAAAATTTTCTTAATATAAACAGATTCATACTTTCAGAATTCTGCCTTACTTAGTTTTTGTAATAATGAACAAAAATGCCTATATTAATATCCAAACAAAAGAATAATTAATTAATTATTTCATAAATGAAAACACTCAAATTAATTGTTGGCGTATTGGTTTTGTTTGCAGAATTTGTTTCATCCGATATATATTCTCAGTGGACATACGGTTCTCCGTTTTCTACCAGCCCGCAGCAGAACAGCTGGCAGCAGGTAGTGGGTAAAGTCCCCATTACAGGCAATGTTGTTTTGGATAGCTTGTCTGCCCCGTATCCAACTAATGCATGGTTTAACCTGTTCTTTCTTTACGGAACTGCATACCCTAATCCGCAAGGCCAGCTTGGGCAGAATTTTTGCTGGGTGAATCCTTACAACATCGGATTTGGGTATAATTACATCGGTTACTCCAATCCGCGTTCACTGCTTGGAATAAATTACAAACCGTTCGCCTCCACAAATTCAGGAGGCAGTTTCCCGATGGTTACATGGGATAACGGTGCCTACATGTATTTTGGAACTACAAACCCTGCGAATTTTGTACCTGCGCTACTTAATGACTATACGGACCTTTCTGCCACGATCAAATTCTATAACACATCAAGCCCCAATAATTATTATTATGCTCCTATTGTGAGGGGAATGCCTTACGTTACTATGTTCTACAATAACGTAACACCGGCAGTTTATTTCCCGTCACCGGCTGTGTGGAAAGTGAATGATGTAATTGCAGCTGCAAATCAGACATTCACAGGCACTGCATTTAAAGTTCAAACAGTTCTTGGAGACCCGAATCTTTACCGCTCACAAACATGGATGCTTTACTGTTCCTCATCTATTACTCTTCAATTCAGCCAGGGTGCCCAAACCCTTGGACTCATAGGCACTTCGAATTTCACAGGTTATATCAGAGCAGCGCATTTGACTTATGTAAATGACGCTGATTCGGTTTTCGTTCCGCAAAGAAGGATAATGCTTGATGCTTATGCTAAATTCGTACCCATCAGGGGAGAAGTCGCTGCAAATATTCCAAATGGCAGCAGCACAGCAACTTTGAATTTTAATTTCACAAGATATAATGAAGGATCTTTTGGGAATGATTCGCTCTTAATGATGGCTCTTCCGCATCACGTGAATATGATGCCGGCGGGTACTGCAACTCATCTTCTTAATTACAAAGTGATAAAGGGCACAATGAGCGAAGTTCAAACTAAAACATGGAATATGACTGAACAGCTTCCGGGATATTCATGGAGCCCGCGCTCAGGAGGACTTGCAAATGTTCCGCTCCAATGGTGCGATACGATCAGGAATTATGTGCAGGGTGATCTTGTTCATTTCAACAGGCAATACCAGTGGATCGATATTTACAGCGCAGGTAAATCGCTTGCAAGGCTTGGGAGGATAATTAATATTGCAGATGAGCTTTATGACAGAGACAATACTCGCTATGCCTCCATGCAGCCTTTGGCCGCTCAAATGAGGGACTCTTTGCAGATATTCCTTGGCAGATGGCTCAATGGGAACAGTTCTATACATAGTGACGGCATCAGTTATCATAAAGATTCTATTATATATGATACTAAATTCAGAGGTTTGATCACAAGCCGCTCCCACGACTCGCTTAACCTGGTTGGCGGGATTGACTTTGGAAGCGCGCTTTATAATGATCATCACTTCCATTACGGTTACTTTTTATATGCAGCGGCGGTTCTTGCAAAGAAAAACCCTTCATTCTTCACGGCTAACAGCAATTATTATATGAACCGTGTTGTTGATATGGCACGTGATATTGCCAACCCAAGCAGAAACGATACTTATTTTGCATTGCAAAGATATAAAGACTGGTATGACGGAAACTCATGGGCTAATGGACTTGTTCCGTACGGCGGAGGGAAGAATCAGGAAAGTTCAACCGAAGCAGCTAATGCATGGTATGGGCTATATCTGTTCGGACTGGCAATGAACAATGCTTCGCCTTCACCGGTTGCAGCTAACATGATGAATCAGGGACAACTTATGCTTTCAACAGAATCAAGGGCAACACAGAAGTACTACCATGCATATCAAACAAACCCTGCTTATCCAACATACTATACAAACCAGTATAAGACCGTTACAAACCTTTACCAGGGAGAGATCGATTCCAAAACATTTTTTGGAAACGTTAATTACTACGCCACCGGCATTCAGGTAGTACCTGTTACTCCGGTAACAGAACAGGTGTGGAACGACCTGAGCTTTGCGCGTACTGTGTATGATTATTCACCTAACGGACTTCGCAATACACCATGCTTTGATTCCACAAACACAAACACAACGGTGTGGAACTGGACAACTATCAATGTTGGCGTACAGGCAACTGCGTATCCTCAGACTGCGCTGAATTTCTGGAAGTTTTACGGTTATAATAACATTAATTTCGATAACGGCTCAAGCCAGTCGAATGTTATCTACTGGATACTCACAAGGATATACAATCCGATCGGAATAAGCACAATCTCAAATGAGATTCCCGAAAAGTTTAGTTTGTATCAGAGTTATCCTAATCCATTTAATCCAAGTACTACAATAAAGTTCGATATACCGAAATCTGCAAATGTAAATATGACTATATATGATATGCTCGGCAGGGAAGTAGAAACACTTGTAAATGGCGAACTGAAAGCCGGTACTTACAAGGCTGACTGGAATGCATCAAACTTCGCAAGCGGCGTGTATTTCTATAAGCTGACATCGGATGGATTTTCAGTTACTAAAAAAATGATTTTGATGAAATAGTAAGTTTTATTTCAGCATAACAAAAAAGGAGCCAATTGGCTCCTTTTTTGTTGCGCGAATTTCTTAGATTTGAAAGTTATTTAACTTCATACGGCCCGTACTTATGCTGGAACTGAGATATTGTATCGTTATAAGGCGGGTAGGGGCAGTCAATTGGCTTCTTAGTTAGATTCGGGAAGTCTTTTTCGAGTCCCTGCTTTTGCGGGTGTGGCATTGAGTTAATATAAGCAGCAACATCCCACGCTTCTTCATCGCTTAGATCTGCATTCAAAAAAGGCATTTTGGCTTTGATGAACTGAGCAGATGTAATCAGGCGGTACATCCCGGCGCCGTTGTTGTAAGTATCATTGCCCCAAATTGCGGGGATATCAAACCCGTCTTTAGGTTTACCATTTACATACCCGCCTGCACCATTTTCGGCGTGGCAGGTCATACATTTATTCCTGTAGACATTCCTGCCATTTGTAGTATCTGCCGCCCTTGAGAGATACTTCAGCCTTGGCAGTCCGTCATACCACCTTGCGATCTGAGGCACAACTTCCGAGCTTATCCATTTATAATACAGCGTAACGCATCTCATCTCATAGCTATCAAGCGGCATTGATCTTCCGTTCATGCTTCTTTGCATGCATTCGTTAATTCTTTGCTGAATTGAAATGTTTGAATCAACTCTGGAATCATACTCAGGATAAATAAGATAAACTCCCACAAATCCAAGTGCGTTGGGCCTCGTACCTGCATCTATATGGCAGTTTTCGCAGGCCAGGTTATTGCCGGAATATCTTTTGGTAATATCGCTTACTTCGGGTCCGATATGCAAAGGTGTTTTAGAGATCAGCTCTTTGCCGTATTTAATTGAATCACCCAGCGGGCCCGGCGGTACTTTGCTCATATCGGGATACTGCCATCCTTCCGGATTTTTATTGCATGATGAAAAACACATTATAAACAGCACTAAAAGCGTGATATAAAAATGGATATATCTTACTTGAGTCTTCATATTTTTCTTCCGGTCATATGTTCCGCAAATATATACTTTATAGATGATTTAAAAAAAAACAAAAAATACCACAAAGTCACTAAGACACAAAGAATTTGTCCTCTTCTTCTAATGTATTTGCATATCAAAGGCACGTTTAGTTAGTCCGCCAGCAGGCGGAATTACGAAATCCCGCCTCGCGGGGCCTTTGACTATTTAATTTAAAAGATTACAATGTTTATAAAAAAAGGAGCATTACTGCTCCTCTTTATGGATTCCCGCCTGCGCGGGAATGACAAAATATATTATCTTTCACATTCGTGGCACGAATAAGATTAAAAATCTGCGCCTAAAGAAATATAGTATGTCGGCTTAGAAAATTTCTGCATATCATACTGCCAAGCTACGTCAAACTTCACCGGGAAATAAAGAAAGAAAAGTCTGGTGCCTACTCCCACACCCATTAACAGATCTTTGGTAGCAATGCTGCCGTTTCGTTCTTCGAAAAACTGTAATGTTTTGTTATTGCTCCATACGGTTCCAATATCAGTAAACAAAACGCCCTGGATATTCTGGAAGCCAAACGGCAGTAGCCCGAATATCAGGTAGCGGAAAAGCGGGAAACGGAATTCCGCATTCAAAAGCGCAAACTTAGAGCCAGAACGATGATTGTAATTATATCCTCTTAGCGGCATTACAGGACTTGAAAATGCGAAGTCCTGAATATCCTCGATAGGAAGATTATCGTTCTGGATCGTATAATTTATCCAGCTCTCTGTTCCGCCAATGTAAAATCTCTGGGGATTCTTGCCAAGGCTGGCGCCTGCATTTAGTCTTAGCACGAAGTTATAATCATCTGCCAGCTCGAAATATGTTCTGTAATCCGCTATTGCACTGAAGAAACTCACTCCGTTACTGCCGATCTTTGGTGTTCCCATGAGCGAGAGATTATATCTTGTGCCCTTTATCGGGGCGGTATAGCCGAATAAGGTATTATCATGCACGTAGCTAACAATAGGCATGACGAAATCAAGCTTTTGAGAAGGCTCAACGGGGTTATCCAAGTTCTCTTTTGTGAGCCTGTTGTATGAAAGCGCTCCTTCGATCCTGTTAAACTTGCTGATAGGATATGAAATTGAAATATCGCCGCCATAAGTTCTGTACCTATAGAGCTGTGATGAAGCGGTATTCCGGCCTATGAGCAAAAATCTCGCAGAGTGATATGCTGAAATCCCGTAATCAACTCTTTTGGGAAGGTAGTAATATGCAAATGCATAATCGCTGTTTTTAAGGTCCAGAACAAGGCTTGTTGCAACATAAATGCGGTGATTGCCAAGGACATCGCTGAATGCCATTTGTGCAATTCCCTGCACACCATAGAAACTGCTGTAGTTTGCATTGCTGTATATAAGATCCGGCGAAAATTTTATTTTATACTTATTTACTTTAAAGCTTCCGTCCTCATTAATATTATCTGTTAACTGGAATTTTGTTCTGTCCTTTTCCTTAAGCTTTATCCTGTAACTTGATCTTTCTTTCACAGAATCAGTTTTGTTAGGATCCAGATTTAAAGTCACATCGTTTCCATATAATGTCTTTTTGGTTGAGTCACTCACGGCATTGGTATCAGCATTTGAGTTCAGGCTCTCAAGCAGGCTATCTGCCAGCATTTTATATGTTGTATCACTTGAGGCAAAGGCAGAATCATTTGATTTGTTCTTCTCTTCGGCAAGCCTTTTTCTCTCATCGATCATCTTTTGCACGAAAATAGTATTTGGCAGCTCCTTCATGTTAATATCTACCTCAAACGGATTATCCAGATAGAAAATGTCATACCCGCCTTTATTCAGTGAAGTAAAAGCGAGGCGTTTTCCATCTGCTGAAAGCGACAACTGCGTAATGGGGTCAATTGAATTAGTTATCGGCCTTTCTTCGCCTGTTTCCAGGTTACGGAGCCAGATATTATCTATCCCGTTCCTGTCAGAAACGTACATTACTTTCTTGCCGTCAGGCGAAGATACAACACTCGATTCATTGGCATACTTATCATCAGAAAATTGAGTCAATGCTGCATTATCCACATCGTAAACATACAGATTCTTGTCTGCATAATCATAATCCGCCATGGAAAAATCATGCGGCATGCCGCTTAAATTTGTATATTTGCCTCTATCTGATGAAAAATAAATCTTCTTTCCGTCATTACTCCAGCGCGGGTCAACATCACTGAAGAGATCATTTGTTATCTGCTGGAGTCCCTTTGTCTTAAGGTTGTAAACCCATATATCGGATTGCTTGGAGTTATCTCCACGGAACACTAGCGAGTTATTGTTCGGGTTCCAGTCAACAGAAAATATTCCGTCAAACTCAATCGGCAGTTCTTGTTCATCTCCGCTGTTTACATCTATAATATATATCGCATCCTTGTCCCCGCTTTTTACAGAGATTGCAACTTTCCTGCCGTTTGGTGACCAGCATAGCCCCGGAGTCAAAAGATGAAGTTCTTCAAAATTTGCAGTGCTGTTCCCGGCAACAAGTTTCTTAACGATCTTGCCTGACTTGATGTCTTCAATATATACATCAAAGTAATCATCCCTGTTTGAGATGTAAACTACTTTATCTCCTTTGGGTGAAATTGAAGGTGCGGTATTATAGAATCCGTCACCGTTTTTTGAATCTGTAAGCCTGACTGCAAAATCATTCAGTTCCTGCCGTGAGTTTATATCCGGCCAGTAAGTCTGCTTTAAGGCCTTATGCCACTTCTCGGAAAGTTTCTCAAGGTCCATATTATATACATCAATAAATCCTTCGTCAACATCACCCAGAGCTTTGATCTGTATCATCATATCACCGATCTTCTCTTTGCCGTATTCATCTGCAAGCCACGAGAAAAAACTCTGCCCGCCTCGGTAAGATAAATAGCCGCTTATATAATCAAGCGGCGGCATGTATTCATATATCACAGCATCCCTGATGAACATATCGTTGGCTTTATCCATTCCGTCAAGCGACTGGTATTCGGCCATTCCCTCGGAAAACCAGCCGGGAAACTGGAGAGCGATATTCTGCGAGATGATATTCTGGATCGAACCTCCGTAATACATGTCATTCATATAAGCATGCAGAAGTTCATGGTGTATTACGTGCCGGAATTTTTCATAATCACCTTCAAACGGAATTATTATCCTGTTTTTGAAGAGTTCCGTTACTCCTCCGACACCTTCGGGCATGTATTCATCAACAGCATTGTTTTGCTGGAATTCATTGTGAGAGTTGAATACGATTATAGGGATTCGGTTCTTGATCCCATATCCAATATTATCTTCAAGGCTAACCAGTGAGCTTTCTGCTGCCACGGCTGTGAATCGGGCAATGTACTCACCGCCCTGGTTAAAATAAATATCAAAATGCTTTGACTGGATAAATTTCCAGTCAAACACTTTGTACTGTACTTTGTTCTGCCCGAACTGAGCGAAAACTCCGCTTGAGCCTGCCAACACTAAAATGGCTGTTAATATTGACTTTAATTTAGGGCTATCTATGAACTTTTTTGCCATTTAAAATTTATGATTTGATTTTGACTTATATTATCAATTAATTAACTAAAAATATACAACATTATTACGGCATAATAGTGCCCGAAATCGTTAGATGGCTTCTGCAATAGTGCCAAGAATATGTTAATGCAAATCATCTCAAAACCTGGCAGTAATCCCCAAAGTTGGCAGGATCGGGAACTGCCCGATAGTTTTGGTCTTCACTTTCAGATCTTCATCAATATAAAAATCATACCCAATAACATTCTGACGGTTATATACATTTATAACATCCAAATAGAATCCCCAGTTCACTCCCCAGAATTTTGTGTAGGCAGTCGCTCTGATATCAAGCCTGTGGTAAACAAGTTTATTTGATGCAAATCGGTTTGTTTTGTCACCAAAGTCAAAATCAAACTGCACAATATTCAGTATAGGAAGGACAGCCAGCGAATCTCCCATTACCCTTGGACGCACTCCAAGCGGAAGTGTGACAGGGAAGTTGGATGAATAATTGAACCTTGCACCAAGCTCCAGCCAGCTAAGCAGCTTATAGTTTGCTACAACATTAAGCGAATGCCGCTGATCGTACCTGAAAGGTGTGTTAATTCCGTCACGATTCCTGTTTGCAAATGATAATGAATAGCTTACCCAACCGGATAGTCGTGTGTTAGGATTTACGGCCTTCTTCTCCAGAAAAAGCTCGAACCCATACGCATGGCCTTTTGCTCCGTTAACTGGAGTGGCTGTTAATGAATCATAAGGAAGCTTTTCGCTGCTTCTGTACCAATTGTCGGGATCCCTCAAATAGCCCGGATCGGTATTATTCGGGTCATAAGGATAGAACTCATACCTGTAGCCTGTCAATCTTTCCTGTACTATCAGATTACTGAATTGCTTGTAGTATGTTTCAAAGCGGGCGAAAATCTCGCTTGAAAACCATCGTTCCAAACCCAGAACATAATGAATTGATCTGTCCGCCTCAAGTCTGCTTGCTTTTTCTTCCGAGAGATCAAAGAATACTTGAGCATCAATAAGTTTTTCATATCCGGGTGACTGGTAATAAACCCCAGTGCCTGCACGGATCGTTGTGACCTTATCAATTGCATATGAGAGATTAAGCCGCGGAGATAAATATGCTTTCTTATTGATTGCAAAATAGTCAAATCTTAGACCTGCCTGTGAGTAAAGCTTGTCCGAAAGTTTTATCCTGTCCTGCGCATAGAGGTAAGTGCGGTAATAATTCTTGCCATCAAGTGTACCGCTGGATATTGCGCTGAAGTTCGGATTATTCTGCACAATAGCCTGCAGTCGGTCATCAAGATCAAGAGTAAAAGAAAGATCTGTCTTCAATATATCCAATCCGCCGCCGATCTCCGTTTTATGATCTTTTGACAGAAAAATTGTATTGTTCTGAATTGAGTATTTTCTGAATGTGTATTGAGATTTGAATCCGATGCCCAGAAACAAACCTAAGGCTCTTAGGCTGTCTCTAACTTCAGGAGTATATATTTCCCTATCAAGTACGGGATCGAGAAGCTCGCCGCCAAACTGCGCATCGCCTTTATTCCTGTACCACGAAAATGTAGTTTTTGTTAAGAATTTTGTGGTTGGCGCATAGTGCCATGCAAATCCAAGTACATCATTGCTCGATTGGTCTCTAACAGAAATGCTGTCTTCAAGTTCTTTCGATTCGCCCGGTATTATGTTTACGCCGTCCTTTGAATATATTCCGTTCAGTATGAACTTATGGTTTTTGAAAGGGCCTAGTGTGATTTTTCCTTGTATGTCTTCAAATGAAGGGAAAGATGCGCTTTCATCAATTAAGCCTGATTTTTTCGCAAACGGTCCCAGTATCAAATCATAATAACTCCGCCTTGTTGAAAAAATCCAGGAACCGGGGATCTTACCAAGTGGCAGCTTCCCGCTGAATACTAAATTAGCATTTGAAATGTTGATATTTGTCTGACCCGTAAAATACTTCTGTTTGTTTCCTTCGCTGTTGGTTACATCAAGAACTGCTGAGAGTCTATCACCATATTTGCTTGGGAATCCGCCGGTAATCAGGTTAATATCTTCCAGGGTTTCAGGATTAAACATACTGAACACTCCGTAAAGCCTGTAAGGATTAAATATCTCGATGTTATCCATTATGATCAGATTCTGGTCTGGGCCGCTTCCTCTCACAATTAGCTGTGAAGAAAAATCATTAGGCGCGCTTACGCCCGGCAGGGTTTGAAGTGAACGAAGTACATCTTCTCCTACCCCGGGTATTACACGAGTGGTTTTTGGAGAAAGGTTTAACACACTTGTCCTCATATCGTTTTGTGCCTGCCGGAATCTTTCGCCTACAATATCAATCTCTTCGGTTGTGTAGCTTTCATCATCAAGAAAAAGATCGATCAAAAGAGTGTCTCCCTGTTTTACAGAAATATTTTTTCTCTCGGTGGATTTAAATCCAACAAGTTCTGCCTTAAGAATGTATTTGCCGGGCGGGATATTTTCAATCATGAATCTGCCGTTACTTCCGGTTTCTGCGCCGAATTGATTTTGTGTTTCTGAAGAGCTTAAGATAAGAATTACTCCTTCAAGCGGAGAGTTATCCGGCGGTTTAGTCACACTGCCTTTTACAGTTCCTGTATTATTGGATTGGGAATAGGATTTCCACGAAAAAGTAAGAGTGAACAGCAGCAATATTATTATGATGGCTTTTGACTTCATGACAAACCACAACTCTGCGATAAATGCAGGAGTGGTCAAGGAGATTTTAAGTTTTTTAGAAATGGAAACTCTTTTATGTATAAATCAGTACCGGCTGAAAATAGTTCCTTTTTTGCCGATTTTTAACAAATCTAATGAAAAATGATTATTTATGCTGTAAAATAATGTAAACATAGGTTTTAGCTTCTTTAATCAGCGCTTTTTGAGATTATTTTGATATGAGTGGTGTTCAATGATAAAAGAAGTATCTATATTTTGAATTTTGGCTAATCTATTTTAGAGTGTCCGATTCAAAAACTCTTTCGGATAAGGATAGAAAAATGACCTATTTTAAACAGGAAACGAAGTTTACTTGCGGGCCGGCATCTCTCAGGAATTCGCTGCTCTCTCTTGGTTATATTTATTCCGAAAGGAAACTCAGAGAACTTGCGGGAAGTGACAGGTTAACAGGCACAAGCGAGAAGAAAATATTCAAAGCTTTAAGAGCCCTCGGGTTTGAATTCAAGGCTTTCATCAACAAAAGCGAGGCGGCATTCAAGCAAAGAGTTGTATATAATCTGAAAAAGGGGAATAAGCTCATCCTGCTGACCGACCACGAAGACCACTGGATAAGCGTAGTTGAATATCAGAATAAGTATCTTACTGTTATTGATCCTGAACAGAAGCGTATACGAAAGCAGTTGACTCCGAAATCATTATCAAAGTGGTGCCTTAATTACAACAAACGCACAGGTGAAACTTATTATTATGGGATAATAATTTATAAGCCCGAATGAATTCTGAGCGAAGCGAAATCTTAAATATTATGATTGCTTTTTTGAACCCTTTCATTAATTTAAAATGTTTATTATTATATGATTATATGCCATATACCGTAAAATATGACGGATAAGAAAAAACTGGCTCAGTTTATCCTGTTAATGTTCACAACGGGCTTAATGCTGTATTTATGCTGGCTTATGTTGAAGCCGCTGATTTCAGTAATACTTTGGTCATCAATTCTTGTCATAATTTTTTTCCCTCTCTATA
>JAUQWT010000355.1 GCA_030835005.1 Ignavibacteria bacterium
TATAACACGTACAAAAACTCCCCTGTCAGCTGCTGCAACAATTGCATTCAGGATCGTATCAAGCGGACTGCCTTTTTCATTTGAGATATAGAACTGCTCAATATCAAGCGTACTTTTGGCGGAGTTTATCATCTCCAGCCAGACTTCCTGCGTGTTGCGAATATCGGGATTATCAAGAGTGGTTTCTACGGGAATGCTTTCAACAAGCTCTATGTTTTGTGTTGATTGAGCGAATAAATTTAGTGAAAGTATCAGGCAGGCTGAATAAACGAATTTTTGGAAGTTCATGTTCTGGATTCCCGCCTGCGCGGGAATGACAATTATTAATTTACTTTCTTGGATTTGTCGGGCGCACTTCAATTTCGCTAACTGTGGCATTCTCCGGCAGGCATGCTGCAAACAGAATGGTATCGGCAACATCTTTAGATTTCAAAACAGTATCGGGATGTGAAGAAAGCACAGTATTTGATTCGGCCCTGAAGAAATCAGTATCAACGCTTCCCGGGCATACTGTTACAACGCGAATGTTATAATTCCTTACTTCCAGCATAAGCGCACGCGAGAGTCCCATAACAGCATGTTTGGTAGCACAATATATGGTACCTGTAGCGAATCCCTGCTTACCGGCAACAGAAGCTATATTAATGATTGTACCTGATTTTTCTTTTATCATGTAGGGCAAAAGTCCTTTAGTAATTAGATAAAGCGCACGTATGTTTGTACCAAACATTGCATCAAAATCCTCAGTGCGTGAATCAACCATATTATTGAATACTGAAAATCCTGCATTATTCACAAGTATATCTACTTTACCAAATTCCGAAATTGTTTTGGATATTACCAGATTGATGGTTTCCTCTTTGGATATATCCCCCGCAATTGAAACAATATTTGAGTTATGCCCGGAGTGCTCATCAATAAAGCTATCGAGGTCTTTCCTGCTTCTTCCGGTTAACACTAATTTCGCGCCTTCTTTCAGAAATAGTTCTGCTGTTGCCCTGCCTATTCCTTTTCCGGCTCCAGTAATAACTGCTATTTTGTTTTGTAGTTTCATTATAAGCAAATATGGTAATCAAAATAAAACACAGACAAGAATGTCTGTGCCACTATTTTTTAATAAAAAAACTAATCCGCAATCACAAATCCGCAATCCGAAATCTACAGATCTCCCTTGATCGGCTTAATAACAATATCTTCAATCACAACCTTCTTCGGCTGGTTTGCGACCTGGAAGACAATATCGGCAATCTCTCGGGGAGTCATCATTCTGGACTGGTACTTCTGCCTTGAAGCAGGACTCCACATTGGAGTATCAGTTGCGCCGGGCATCACATTGGAAATCTTAATGTTAAATTTCCTGACTTCAGCGCGCAACACGTTGAACATCGCATGCATTCCCGCTTTGGAAGCCGAATAAGCCATACTGTTGGTAAAAACAGTATTGGCTGCCACAGAAAGCACATTAATTATATGTCCTCTTTTCTTTTTCATCATTAACGGAAGAACTGAGCGGCTCATTAAATAACTGCCTCTTAGATTAGTCTCCAAAATATCATCAAATTCCGGGGGTTTGGTGTCTATAAAGGATTTAAAAGTTGTTATTGAAGCATTATTAATAAGGAGGTCTATTGAACTGCATTTTTCCAGGATCTTTTTCTTTGTGCTGGCGATGCTTCTTTCGCTTCTCACATCACATACAAATGCGTACGCTTCATGTCCCGCAAAGCGTATTTCGTTCACCAGGCTTACCAGCCTTGACTTTCGGCGGGCCGTGGCAACAATAATATAGCCGCCTTTGGCAAATACTTTTCCAAGCTCAAAACCTATTCCGGTTGATGCGCCTGTTATCCATACGACTTTTTGCGGCATAAAAAATATTTTAGTTTAGTACACTCCCCAAACCGCGCGGAGCGTATTCGAAATCTCGCCAATTGAACAATAACTTTCAACGCATTTCAGAATATACGGCAGAATATTTTCATCACCCTCGGCAGCTTTAGAAAGCTCTTCAAGATTTGCCTTAACAGCTTCATTATCACGGGTTGATTTAACTTCCTTCAGCCTCTTTATCTGGTCCATCTGAACCTGTTCATCTATCTTCAAAAGGTCCATCTTGAGATCATGTTCATCTTCGATGAATTTATTCAGCCCAACAATTATTCTCTCGCCTGACTCTATCTCCTTTTCAAATTCATATGCGCTAACTGCAATTTCATCGGCTTGGTAATCAGATTCAATGCATTTTACGGCTCCACCCATACTTTCGATTTTATCCAAATATTCCCAAACTCCTTTTTCAATTTCATCGGTCAGGTGTTCTATATAGTATGATCCTGCAAGTGCGTCAACTGTATCTGCAATGCCGCTTTCATTTGCGATGATCTGCTGAGTTCTTAGAGCCGTTTTGGCTGCACCCTGGCTTGGAAGAGCAAGCGCTTCATCTTTGGAATTAGTATGCAGTGACTGGCACCCGCCCATAACAGCCGCCATAGCCTCAATGGTAGTTCGTACAACATTATTTTCAACCTGCTGCGCTGTAAGTGATGAACCCGCCGTCTGGCAATGGAATCTAAGCATCATGCTCTTTTCGCTTTTAGCTTTGAAGCGCTCCTTCATGATCTTTGCATAAATTCTTCTTGCCGCGCGGAACTTTGCGACTTCTTCAAGGAAATTAAGCTGACCGTTGAAGAAAAACGAAAGTCTTGAGGCAAATACATCTACATCAAGTCCCTTTTTTATTGCGGCATCAATGTATGCAATTGCATTTGCAAGTGTGAAAGCAACTTCCTGTATTGCGTTTGAACCGGCTTCCCTGATATGATACCCGCTTATTGAAATTGTATTCCAGCTCGGAAGGTTTTCATTGCACCAGGCAAAAATATCGGTGATAAGCCGCATCGATTGCTTCGGCGGATAGATATATGTGCCGCGCGCAATGTACTCTTTCAAAACGTCATTTTGTATCGTTCCGGAAAGTTTCTTCAGGTCAGCTCCCTGCCTTTTTGCCAAAGCAGTGTACATGCAAAGCAATACTGCCGCCGTAGCATTGATAGTCATGGAAGTACTGATATTTTCAAGCTTAATTCCGTCAAAAAGGATTTCCATATCCTTAAGAGTATCTATTGCTACTCCAACTTTACCTACTTCACCTTCTGCAACCGGGTCATCACTATCGTAACCGATTTGCGTTGGGAGGTCAAAAGCTACCGAAAGACCCGTTGTGCCCTGTTCAAGAAGGAATTTGTACCGCTTGTTTGATTCAACTGCAGAGCCGAATCCTGCATATTGCCGCATGGTCCAGAAACGGCTGCGATACATTTGTTCGTGAACTCCCCTTGTAAAAGGATATGACCCGGGATTGCCAAGTTTACTTTTATAGTGTGGTGTGTTTTGTTCAATAAAAGGCGGGATTTCTATACCTGAATCTGTAACGAATTTTACTTTACGCTGTTTTAATTCTTTCATAATGTGTTATTGTCGTAATATTTCAATATAAACACTGTAAAAATAGCTATAAAGTATGTGAAAAAATATGATTTACGTTATGAAATTAAATCATCATAATAGTTAAGAATAGAAAAAAAATCATACTATTAACTCTTTGTTTTTACAGTATAGGCCTAAAATTCATCTTAAATCACTTTGAAGTATGATAATTATACCTTATTTTTGCTGAACTGAAATTTTAAAGCAAACAATAATTCAGAAAAATTAATAAGCGGAGAAGCACATGAATAAAAAAATAATTTCACTTGCAGCAATTGTTGTGGTATTTGCACTCGGTTTCCTTTACTTAAACCAAAGTTACCTTGTAGCCGGTGATAAAGACGGCAATTGTTCCAAAAGCAGCTGCACAGATAAATCATCATGCAGTACAAGCAGCGAAGTGAAAGCTGGCGGCGAATTAGAGAGCTATGAATTTGTAACTGATCAGGCATGCTGTGATGAAATGAAATCCGCGTTACAGACTGAACTCCTAGGAGTTGCGGGAGTAAAGGAAGTTAAGTTCGGTTCGACATGCAATGTTTCGAAAATGACACAGGTATCCGTGATGTATGCAGCAGGTGAGACGAATTCTGATAATATTGCAACGGTTGTAAAAGGCAAGAGCTATGACTGCTCCGGCAAAGGCTGCGAAAAAGACGGCGTTAAATCCGGCGAGACTAAAAAAGAAGGATGCAATCCTAACAAAGAATGTCCTTCCGGAAAACAGAAATCAAATGATTCCAAAAAGCTGTAAAAAGAATTTAAGTTGTTAGAGTATTAAGGACCGGTCAAAAGCCGGTCTTTTTTTTATTGCTGAAATCTTAATCTTAAACTTCAGAAATCCAAAGAACTTCCGTGTTCATAAAAAAGTAATCAGTCAAAAATACAACCTCACCCCCTTTCCTAAAAGGAGAGGGGGATAGTCCCTAAAGTTTTCAGATACACCTGCCTATCTGTATCATCAAATTTCTCTTTTAACCATTACTTTATTTCATTAAGTTTGTTCTATAAAATACAAACAAATGCCTGAACAATTCATAATTGAAAATAATTTTTGTACTTCTGAAAAAACCAGGAAAGTCATAAATCCCTTTACCAACAAAACGGTTGGCGAAGTATGTATAGCCGGTGATGAACATTTCAACCGCTCCTGCGATTACCTGACCGAAATAGCTGAAGAATACAAAAAAATCCCTGCATACAGAAAACAGGAATTTCTTTACAAAATCTCAGTGAAAATATCACAAAACAAAAACGAGCTTGCCCGCCTGATCACTGATGAAACCGGGAAACCGATAAAATTTTCGCTGTTAGAAATTGAACGCGCAATATTCACTTTTCGTCTGGGAGCCGAGGAGTGCACGCGCATGCAGGGAGAAGTTTTGCAGCTTGATCTCCTGAAGGGGTCGGAAAATAAAACAGGAATGGTG
>JAUQWT010000356.1 GCA_030835005.1 Ignavibacteria bacterium
CCAAAATACTCAGGTCTGAAGTATTGTCTGCTTCAAGAGAAATTATCTTGTCTGCTGAAGGATCCTGTGAGTTATTGATTATCCATTCAAAACCCGTGTTAAATGCATAACCTGGTCCGTGATTAGATCCATCGCCAAGCACAACACATTGTTCTTCAGCAAACATATCCTTTATCATTGCCTGCGAGCCGTCTGTCGAGCCGTCATCGGAAAACACATAATGTGTTTCCAGTCCATGAAAACGGTATATAAGTTCACTATGCAGCTCTTTCAGATTTTCTGATTCATTAAATACCGGGATTAAAATATATATCATTTTTTCTTAAGTGATTTCTGCCATTCTATTGTTTTTTTAAGTCCATCAGTAAGCGAAAAAACAGGCGAATAGTTGAGCAGGTTCTTGATCTTAGTTATATCAGGTACTCTTCTTCTTACATCTTCGTAATTACCAAATGAACTGTACGGGATATAGTTTATCTTTGCCTCAGATTCTGAACCGTTAATGAGTTTCCAGATCTTAACACCAAGATCTGTTATTGAGATCTCTTCATCAGGCTCATTTGCAATATTAAATATTTCATTTCTGCTGTTGGGTTCAAAAATACACTTTTCAATGCCCAGCACTGTATCATCTACATATGTGAAAGTTCTCGTCTGCTTGCCGTCACCATGAATCTCGATAGCCTCATTAGAGAAAGCTTTCTCAATGAAAACTGACTGTGGGCCGCCCCACCATGTTAAATTCTGATTTGGGCCGTAACTTCCGAAAAAACGCATTATTGTATATTCAAGATCAAACTCTGCATTATTTGCAATGATCAACTGCTCGGCATATATTTTAGATATGGCATAAGCCCAGCGCTTTACAGTCGTAGGGCCAAGTACAATTTCGCTTATTTCCGAATATGGGATACTCGGATTCCGCCCGTAAATGTCAGATGTCGAAGCAAACACAAGCTTGAGTTTATCATTAATACACTTCGCAATAACGATTTTGAGCAGAATTGCATTCTCATTCAGTGTAAGAAGAGCAGAAGAATACCTGGGAATTTTTTGTGATGCCAAATGGACTATTGCGTCACTTTTGATCTGTTCCAAAACTGAAGCATTCTTTAAATCAGCTTCAATAAAAACAAAATTCCTGTTGTTAACAATCGAGCTAATGTTTTCAAGTGAACCATAGCTGAGATTATCAATTCCTGTTACTTTATGTCCTTTTTTCAGCAGGCTCATTGCAAGGTTTGATCCTATAAATCCCGCAGCTCCAGTTATTATGATATTCATTTTCTTAATCGGTAAACTTATAAAAACAATAATATTCGTTTTGTTCAACTAGGCTTGTGTTTGCTATGTTAACCGGCACAGGGGTAATAACATAATCTACCTCTATTTTTTTAAGCCGAGCAAACTTGTCCTTTAATCTGTAATTTGCAGTATATCTTATTATATTCTTATCAGTTTCGATAGGTAATGCAATCAGGAACTGCTCAAATCCATATATCTGGTAAAATTCTGGGTCTATCAATATTGTATTCATTTTTTCCGGATCAACCAAAGAAACGATCTGTGAGAGTTTTGGCATACCACTATTGACGTATTCATAATTCTTACTTTTTGTGTTTTGTGTGCTCAGCACTTGATTCACCGAAAGAGGAAACGAAAGTATAAATGCTGCTAGAATCAGAATCTTGAGTTTGCTCTTGTATCTGCTTACGAGGAATATAACCGAAAGACAGTTAACAAAAACCAGCGGGGCAGATATTCTTACGAAATATGGCCAATCTGTAGTGTACAACATAAGCAATGAAATTAAAGAAAGCAAAGATATTGAAGCAAATGCATATACTAGCCTCGATTTTTCTTTCATATTTAGTAAAACAACGGGTATAGATAGCAATACAATATAATAAGGCACAAAATAAACCAGGTTTGATTTGAAGTGTAAAAGATTTAAAAACATATTGTTAAATGCTTTGCCAAGGAATTTCCCGAATTGAAAACTGCTCAGGTATTCAGTCAGGATCTTCAGGTCATCACCAAATGCAGGTGCTGCAAATAGACTGTTATATTTCATGACTGCCAAAAACGAAATTGCGATGCCTGATAACCAAATCAGGAACCACTTCTTATTCTCTGAAAAGAACAGGATTCCAATTGAAAAGAAAAGAAAATTCTGCTTGATAAGGCCAGCTATTAAGACTGCAATAAGAAATATCATTCCTTTTCTTCTTATGCTGCTGTTTGGGTACGCAGAATTGATTTTAAACAGCATTAGCGTCAGGATACTCGTAATTGTCAATTCCAGGATCACTGGCATAAACATGAACGAATAGTTCAGTACGGATGGACACAATAGAATAACTAACCATAGCCAGGCCTTTTCAGAAACATCTATTCCGAATCTGGAAATGATAAGCAATATAGCAAAGATCAGAATGATATTAGTATATATGAAGGACTTGTCTGCATTACCTAGGATGATTCTGAATGAACCATACAAAAGAGGGTAGCCGGGACCATACCAGTCTGATTCACTTAACTTAGAAACTTCCTCTTCAATCATCCCTGTTGATTTCAATGAGAATTTGCTTGCGAATATCTTGCTGCTGTTATAATATGGAACTTCGTCAATTTCGCTGACTACCACTCCTCCAACTGCAATAAACCGGACGACAAGGAATATCCAAATACATATAGAAAGGTAAACCGAGTAACTGAGAAATTTATTCTCGGCAAAATTGATCGAAAGTCCATTTCCAAGATACTTATCAGACATTAAACATCATTAATTTATGATATAGTGTACCTAATTCAACTCGTATAATGCATTTCCAGTATCACGTTTTGATCCCTTACCAAAGAATCTGTATATTTCGCATTCCATTCTGTGTAAAGCTTAAGGGCAGCTTTATTGTCTTTAAGTATCTGGCCCGTGAAATATTCATATCCTAATTTATTATAGTACTTCATTACATGTTCAACCAGTTTATGAGTGATCTTTTTATTATTCTCTAATCTGAATGATCTATACTCTTTCATTACACCGATCGTAAGGAGTTCAATCGTCTTCCCATTTTGTTCATAGACTTTCATTGCGGGATCAGTTTTGTATCTAAGCTGCCTGAGAAGAAATTTTATCCTCGAAGGCTTTTGAATGACTGATATCAAAAGTATCATCAAAAGTTTTAGTCTGTTTCCTTTTAAACCCCGCTTGATCAAAGTGTCGGGGTATTTTGTCGCAACCATCATTCCGACAATTTGTTTATCACAAACGGCAAAGAAGCAATTGATCAGATCTCTTTCAGGCAATACCTTGTAATAAAACTTCTTCATAAACAACATTCCCAGGCCGGGAACGTTGCTTTCCGGCAAAAATAAGTCATGCAGGTAACAAATTAAATCTATATCTTTCTCTTTGCTGCTGTCAAGCTTTATGAATCTAAGTTCATTCATGATCTTAATTTAACATATTCTGCGGATAGAATTGTCTCCCTTCTAGAGCTTACTTCATTAATAATTGATCTGTAAATACTCTTTTTTTT
>JAUQWT010000357.1 GCA_030835005.1 Ignavibacteria bacterium
CTTTCCGCTTAATCCTCCTATGAAACCTGTATTGCCGTTAATAAAATGTATTCCATAAAGGGTGGATGTAGCAGATGAGCCAATTGAATCCCAAGTATTACCGCCATTGGTAGTTCTTCCTATCCAGCCGCTTGAACCGCAGACAAGTCCGGTATTAGCATCAAAAAACCAGGCGCTGTAAAGTGATTTTCCCTGACCCGTTGCCTGATAGCCGCCGGCATTTGTGCCAATTGTCCACGATGAACCTGAATTGGTAGTTTTCATAAATGTTCCGGCATAACCAACTGCATACCAAGTTGTTGAATTAATTGCCTTAACATACCTCAGCGCGTTGCCCTGGGGTTTTGGGTGCATCCACTTCCATAACTGATTGGTTTGAGCAAGGGATATGCCGCTAAAAACAAAGAAGATAAAAACAAGAGTGAAAAAAGAAATAATAATCTTTCTCATAATGTCCATCCTTTCATGGATAAAGAATTAATTTTCTTTAGGATGGATGATATGTCTGCTTGAGCTTGAACAAATATAAGTTAAGAAAAAGACTACATCAATGTAAGAAACTGTCAATACACGCCCAAAATTGCCGTTTTTTTGTTGTTTTTGACGACTGCAATTAAGTTCTTTAATTTCGTTATTTTCAGCAGATAAGTTTGCACTGCTTATCTGTAGTTTTTAATAAACTGATCGAGATCCGTAACGTTAGATTCGAAAACGAAAATGTCATATAGTTTGTAATAATTATTCCGGTCGTATGTACTTGCAAACAGAATTTTGGCAAGCTCAAGTTTGTTTGATTCAAATGTGAACCAGCTTAGTATTTCTCTTACCTGGTCAGTTGTAAATCCATTTGTAACAATTACGTCTTTTGTCAAATCCATCTTTGTGGATTCAAATGTTCTGTCGTTAATCAACTTTTTGAAATCTGCGAAATCACTTGATGACATAACGTTATAACCGGTATTACTTCCCCAAGGGTTGCCGCTGCTGTGTTTATTTGTGCAGTTTCTGCATGCATCACATGTGCAGTCGCAATCTCCGTGGTTTTTGTAACCAATAGAAGACGGCACAGAGTTTTCATAAAATTCAAAAGAGTATGACAAGCCGGCAAGACCAAATAAGACAAATGCTGAAAGAAGTAAATTTCCGATGGATTTCATTTTTTTCTATTTTGTTTTTGGATTTTCTTTTTTTACGTACAAATTTATATAAAGGTTTCTTAACAGATGTTTCAGAAGTGTAAAGAAATGTAACTAAAACAGCAATTTAGGATAACAGAAATTTTGAAAAACTCCAGGTGCGTTTGTAAAACAGTTTTTGTAAGTCTTATATTGGAGAAGTACGGAGAACATTTACTGCAGGAATGCTGTATCAATGCGAATATATTTATATTATTTTTGTAATAAGATAATTCGTCTAAAACACACTTTATCAGGAAAGCTTAGGTGACGATATGTATCTTCCTAAAAAATTATTAGTCCTGTTCTTTTTTGTTTTTGCTTACACTCATCCATTCTCCCAATCTGATGACTCAAAAGAAAGCAGCAAAAATATTGACTCTGCAAACAGCAAGCATGAGTATTTAAAACTGACGGTAAGGAATGCACCCCTGCTGACATTGCAGTTTGCAGTTGATTATGACTACGGTGTCTATGAACTTTCTGCCAATGATAACGGAGACCTGAACAAAGACCAGTTTGTTTCGGGGAAGAATTTCGGGGTAAGGCATGGCTTCGGTGCAAAGATCTCTGCCAAATATCCTCTGCACAAAAAAGGGAACCTCCGTTTATTCTCATCACTCATGTTCAACAGGTTCACAAGTAAATTCAATAAAGTATTTACCGATCACGCTGAGCAGGACTTTGTAAAGTACGATGTCTATTCACTGGCAATCGGGATTGAAGATAACTTCAACCCCGGGCTAAAGATAAGAGCCTTCACAGGCATAGGAATTATGGGAAGTATGATCTCAGGGAATGCGAGGATAAGCAGTACAGAAAGTACGTCCGAGTTCAATATAAAACCGGCATTCAGGCTTGGCGTGAATATCTATTCGGGATTTGAATACCTGCTAACAAAAAATACGGGGCTTAGTTTTGGCCTCAAATTTACTCATGCTAATCTTTGGCTCAAAAGCAGCAAAGTATCCGAAAACCCGGGCGAGATATACCTCAACGACCAGAAAGTATATAATAATGAGTTGTATTCAGGTTACAGGCAGTTTGCATGGGGCTCATTCGAGCTTGGTTTTAACTACTACCTGGGAGTAAAAGAAAAGGAATATTATTACAGGAAGTATTGAAGAATTTCTATGACGTAGGTTTTCAGGCCGGAAAGC
>JAUQWT010000046.1 GCA_030835005.1 Ignavibacteria bacterium
GCTGTTTCAACAGGTCATAGCCAAGTATATTTGCTGAACCTCCATCCGGTATAACGAGCCCGCAAAGCATTCTGATAAGCGTAGTTTTTCCTGCTCCGTCAGGTCCGACTATTCCAAACACTTCGCCCCTGTTAACCGCAAGCGATATGCTGTCCACGGCAGTTATTTGTTCAAAGGCTTTGGTCAATCCTTCTATCTTGATCGCCGTATCCAAGATCACTGATTAATTAACTTGGCGTCTGCAGGCAAACCCGGCTTAAGCTCAAACTTGGGATTCGCAATTTCTATTTTTACAGCAAATACCAGTTTCGTCCGCTCTTCGGGTGTTTGAATATTTTTAGGTGTGAACTCTGCTTCAGGTGAGATGAAAATTATTTTCCCTGTATAAGTCTTGTCTTTAAAAGCATCGATTGTTATTTCTGCGCTTTGGCCAAGCTTCACCTTTGAGAGATCTGTCTCAGGAATATATATAACAAGATTTACTGTTTCCAGATTTGAGATCCTGAGAAGTGAAGCACCCGGAGAAACATTTTCACCCACCTCAATAAATTTCTTAGAGACAAATCCGTCTGAGGGGGCCAATACTCTGCAGTCTTCAATGTTTTTCCTGAGCATATCAACAGCCGAAATGGCTTTCTTCAAATTTGCCTGGGCTGATTCAATTTCTTCAGGCCTTATAATCGTCTTTACTTTATGCAGATTCTCTTTTGCTGAGTTATACTGTGCAACTGTCAGATCATAGCGTGCCTTTGAATCATCATAAAGCTTTCTTGTTCCGGCATCCTGTTTATACAGCTCCTCAGCCCTGTCCCTATCAAGCTTTGCAAGGTCAAGATTGATCTTAGCCTGTTTAACAAGTTCTTCTGATTGTTTTACATCTTCTCTTCTTGCCCCGCTTTTTAAGAGTTTCAGCTGCGCATTTGCAAGATCAACACCTGCCTCAGCCTGCCTTAATTGTATATCCATAAGTTCATGATCAATTTCAACAAGCAGATCACCCTTTTTAACCCGGTCACCTTCATTGAAGTTTATAAGCTTTACTTCGCCTGCAGTCTTGGAGCTTATCGTAACGTTTACAGACTCAATTGTGCCGCTTGCCTTGATAAAATCACTTTCCTGTTCTTTCCCGCAGCCGGATAAAACTATCAATACTGCGGCCAGGCCGATCTTGAAAAGTCTCATTGCTGTAAATTTAGATTTCTTAAAATTGTCTTGCCTTTATCTGTCAGTATTCCATTCAGCAGTATTCTAAATGCGTGATGAACTGCTTCATTGTAGCTGAAACTTGTTGCTATCAAGAATTGTGGATTAACAATGGCCCTCATACCGCCTGTTATTATGGTAATGATAATTTCCGGAGGATATTTTATTATCAGCTCTTCATTCTGTCCCTGTCTTATAATCTTAGAAATATTATCGTACATAAGCTTCTTTCTGGTTGCATCAACTTCCTGCCAAATATGCGGAGCATGGTGCTGAAGGTCGCTCATCCATTTATCTGTAAATTTAGTGATAGTTGCTGTAAGGATCTTTATGATTGAAACAAACTTCTCAACTGCATTTGTATCATCGGTAATAGTTGATTCTATCTTTAGCTTCGTCCCTGAGACCAGTTTTCTCACAGCCTCGCTTACAAGATCAAGCTTTGAATCAAAATTCCTGTATAATGTGCTCTTGCTCATGCCAAGAGATTTGGCGATCTCATCCATACTTATCTTGTAAAATCCCTCAACAAAGAACTTCTCCTGTGCAAATCGGAGTATCTTGTCTCTTTCGTTTTGGATTTCCGGCTTAGTTATTGTTTCTTCTGTAGTCATGGGAAACGATTTTCGTTCTATTGGTTTCCAAAATTAACACAATAATTTAGATTTGTCAAGGGAAAATACAATTTTTCGAGTTTTAGGGCTATTTTTAAGATGTTTTCTTCTTGGCTTTTATTTTGAGTATTTTTGTTTTGATTTTAACTGACCTATGAAAAACAGCGTCAAAAAACATGAGAACGCAATTAATCAAAGCAAAAATCTGTTTGACCCGCCCTTGGGCGGGGAGTTATTTTTTGCTTCAAGCGCGTTCGAAATGTTTCAGCTGTTTTTCATCAGTCTTGATTTTTTTGGTACTTTTTTTATCAAGAAAAAAAGTACATAAACATTCTCTGTATGATTGATATGAATTTTCGCTGTCCTTACAGTTTTACTTTGGATACTCTTATCTGCTAAATCAGTTTTTTTAAATTTTATCTTTCTCAATTAAACCATATCTTTGAATTCTAAATTATTCCGAATTCAGCCTAAATATGAACACACTTAAATACCTGGCAATACTTGCTCTCTGTATCTTCTTAACTTCATGCACAAAACAACAAACTACCGATAACATATTCAAATACAACGAAGCACAAGGCATCGAAAATCTCGATCCGGTTATGTGCAGCAACTATGCCGCAGGATGGCCGCTGCAGCAATTGTGCGAAGGCTTGTTGGAATACTCTCAAGCGATGAACCTCGAACACTGTCTTGCAGAGTCATATACTATTTCAGAGGATGGGTTGACATATAGTTTCACTATCAGAAAAAATGTTTATTTTCACGATAATCCCTGCTTCCCCGGCGGGAAAGGAAGAAAACTCATTGCAAGTGATTTCAAATACTGCTTTGAGCGTGTTTGTGACCCGCGCACAAAAACCCGCGGCGCATGGCTCTTCCGAGATAGAATAAAAGGCGCACTGGAATACATCAACTCAATAAAAGAAAAATATAATAATGTAAACGAGATCACCGGCATTCAGGCACCTAACGATTCTACTTTAATCATCACCCTCACAAAACCATTTGCGCCCTTCCTGAGCATCTTAACAATGGGTTACTCTTTCGTCTATCCCAAAGAAGCAGTTGAGTATTACAGGGATAATTTCGGATATAATCCGGTTGGCACCGGCCCTTTTAAATTTGTTAAGTGGGAAGTTGACCGTGAGCTTGAAATGGCAAAAAATGAAAACTACTGGAATCTGAATAAAGCCGGTAAGTCGCCCGTATTTCTTGATGGCATTAAAGTGAGTTTTATCAAAAGCTCAGAGACTGCCTTCCTCGATTTCCAGCAAGGGAAATTTGATTACTATGACCCATCGCCTGAAGTGCTGAGCCAGATCACAGACGAGAACGGCGCGCTAAAACCGGAATATAATTTTGATCTCGTAAAACAGCCCTGGCTTAATACGGTTTACCTTGGCGTACAACTTGATAAAAATGTCCCCGGCGGCAAAGGAAATGTACTTAGCGACAACCGCAAGCTTCGCCAGGCAATAAATTTCGCTATAGATAGAGAGAAGATCATTAAGTATGTACTAAAGTTCCGCGGTACACCCGGAATTAACGGACCTATTCCCCCCGGAATGCCCGGATTCAACAAAGACTTGAAAGGCTACAGCTTTGATAAGGAAAAAGCTAAACAGCTTCTTGCTGAAGCCGGCTATCCCGATGGGAAAGGGCTTTCGCTAAGACTAACTGTCTCAAATGAAGATACTCAAAAGCTAATTGGCGAATCCGTACAGGCACAGCTAAAGGATCTGGGCATTGACGCACAGCTTGATTTCATGCAGGCATCAACTTTACGTTCATCACAGGTGGGCGGAGAGATCGCCTTCTGGCGCGGCAACTGGGGAGCCGATTACTTCGATCCAGAAAACTTCATGGCGCTCTTCTACAGCAAGAACCACTCACCAATGGGGCCAAACTATACGCACTACGCAACACAAAAAGCCGATTCACTCTACGAACTCGCTATGAAGCTAACCGACTTCAACACGCGCGCAAAGCTGTACAACGAAATGGAGCAGGTCGTGTTGGAAGATTCACCAATGATAATACTATACTACAACCAAATAGTTTACCTTAAGAGCAAAAAACTCCGGGATATGTATATAGATGGACTCAACACGATGATATTGAAAAAGGCGAAGTTAGAGTAGATAGTCATCCTGAATCCCGCATCAAGTGCGGGATAAACTCCGTCGAAACTTCCATTCACGCTTCTGCTTCTTATCTTGATAGCCACGGCCTTTAGGTCGTGGAGAAAATGCAGAAAAAGAAAATGGCTTTAGCCGCTAATTCCTTTTTGATTTAGCTTTTTCATATTCTCTGTGCACTCTGTGTTTAAAAGCTTTTGATTTTTTGATTGAATTTTATTTGAGTCTTGGTACTTTTGAGTCGTCTTGTTTTGATTTTCTTCCGTAATGAATAATTTGTGCTGAACTGAGTCGAATGTTCTGAACTGAATTCGTTTCTGAATCCCAAACACAGAATTTCAGTCCGAATCATAAAAAAAAACGGGTTAGAATGCAGGACAATTCAGTATATCGATTCTAAACAAATGCACAAAATACCAGCATTTAATTTCGTATATTAGTATGAATATTAAACTAAACCAGTAATGCCAAATAATTGCGAGCATTTTCACCCGGAAAGCATCAAGCAGCCTGAGTCATACGAGTGCGAGGAATGCGTCAAAAAAGGCGAGAGGTGGGTTCATTTAAGAACATGCCAGACATGCGGAAAGACATTGTGCTGTGACAGTTCACTTAATAAACATGCATCAAAGCATTTCAATGAAACCCAGCACCCCGTCGTTATCTTCGCTGAAAAAGAAGAAAACCGGGCTTGGTGTTACATTGATAAGATATTTATGGTTTACTGATCCTAAAACTGGAATAAATTGATTAAACTGACAAATATTGTGAATTTAACAAATCTGAGAAATCTGAGAAATCTAACTTTCAACTTTGCTTATTTTTCCCTATATTTGTGTTTAAATTTATTCTAAAACTACAAAATATAAAGATTTAAGCATAAATGGCAGAGACTCATCAGAATTCAGGTAAGATTGTTCAGATAATTGGTGTTGTATTGGATATAGATTTTTCAGGCGGCAGACTTCCGGAAATTTATTCAGCCTTACAAATCCCCCGTAAAAATACAGATGGCGTAGAAGATATACTGATCGCAGAAGTACAACAGCACCTTGGCGAAAACAGAGTACGCGCAGTGGCTATGGATACAACAGACGGCCTCGTAAGGGGAATGAATGTTTCAGATACAGGCGCTCCTATTACAATTCCCGTTGGACCAGAAGTACTCGGGAGATTAATGAATGTTACAGGTGATACTATTGACGGACTTGAGCCGCTTAAAACAAAGTTAAGGCTTCCAATTCATAGACAGGCTCCAAAGCTTGAAGAGCTTTCAACACAAAAAGAAATTCTTGAAACAGGTATTAAAGTAGTAGATCTTTTAGAGCCATACACTAAAGGCGGTAAAACCGGTCTTTTCGGCGGAGCAGGTGTTGGTAAAACAGTTCTCATACAGGAGCTTATCAATAACATCGCAACATTCCACGGCGGGTATTCAGTATTTGCAGGAGTGGGCGAGCGTACTAGGGAAGGTAACGATCTATGGCGCGAAATGAAGGAATCCGGCGTTATCAATAAAACTGCTCTGGTTTTCGGGCAGATGAATGAACCTCCCGGAGCAAGACAGCGTATCGGCTTAACAGGTTTAACAGTTGCAGAGTATTTCCGTGATGAAGAAGGTAAAGATGTTCTGTTGTTCGTTGATAATGTATTCCGTTTTACACAGGCAGGCAGTGAAGTATCGGCGCTTCTTGGCCGTATGCCGTCTGCAGTAGGTTACCAGCCAACACTGGCAACCGAGATGGGTGCCCTGCAGGAAAGGATCACTTCCACAAAGAAGGGTTCAATTACATCAGTTCAGGCAATTTATGTTCCTGCAGATGATTTGACCGATCCGGCTCCCGCAGCAGTTTTCGCTCATCTTGATGCAACTACGGTGCTTGATAGAAAGATCTCAGAGCTTGGTATTTACCCGGCTGTTGACCCGCTTTCTTCAACATCACGTATCCTTGATCCGCTCATCATAGGTAATGAGCATTACAATGTTGCGCAGGCAGTTAAAGAAGTTTTGCAGAAGTACAAGGATCTTCAGGATATTATTAACATTCTCGGTATCGATGAGCTTTCAGATGAAGATAAGCTTGCAGTTCAAAGAGCAAGAAAAGTACAGAAGTTCCTTTCACAGCCTTTCTTTGTTGCAGAGCAGTTTACAGGATCAAAAGGAAAGTATGTGAAGATAGAAGAGTCAATTAAAGGATTTAAGGCTATAGTAAGCGGCGAGTGTGATGATATTCCTGAGAACGCATTTTACATGGTCGGAAATCTTGATGAAGCATTAGAAAAGGCAAAAAGTTTATAAAGATGTCTTTGTTACACTTGGAAATAGTTACACCGGGCAGGATCGTATTTGATGATGATGTTAAGAGCTTTACTGCTCCGGGCATAGAAGGCAGTTTTCAGATTCTTCCTAAACACGCCCCTTTTATCTCGACAATTATCCCGGGACCGGTTAAGTTTGTTACCAAACAAGATGATACTAAATTCTTCGTAACTTCCGGCGGTACAGTCGAAGTCCATGACAATAAGGTTACAATGCTTGCTGAAACATTTATACCTAAAGAAGAAATAAATATTGCAGAAGCTGAAAGTGAAAAAACTGAGGCTTCAAGGCTGCTTGATTCAAAAGAACCGGGTATAGATAAAGCTGCGGCTAAACATATGCTGCTTGTGGCCAAAGCCAAAATTAATGCAGCAAAGTAAGTGATTGTACAAAATAATACGAGTTTGAATTTTGGTCGGGCCGGTAGCTCAGTGGTAGAGCATCTCCCTTTTAAGGAGAGGGTCGGAGGTTCGAGACCTCCCCGGCTCACATGGATTTTAAAACCTGCTCTTTTGCAGGATAGTTACAGGGGCGTTAATTGTTGTAGTCGTTACGCTTTAATTTTATTACTTAGAAAGGAGGGGAGCCCGAATGCAGAAAGGTAAAGTAAAATGGTTTAATGCTGATAAAGGATTTGGTTTTATAACAGGTAATGATGGAAAGGACGTATTCGTGCATTTCAAGTCAATCGTCGGAGATGGTTATAGATCACTCGAGGACGGACAGGAAGTCGAATATGAGGTTGAAGAAACCGAAAAAGGCTTGCAGGCTAGAAACGTCTCTAAAGCATAATATTGTTTTAGTACACGAGAATACATGATGCAAAGTCCCGTTATTTCAAAAGAGATTGCGGGGCTTTTTTTTATTGAAAACAATGAGTATTTAGATAGTTCCATTTTTTTCCCGTATTCACGGTATTAAATCTATACCAATTACATGTTAACTTTGTTAGGTGAATGAAAAACTTCTTATCTAACAAAAAATCATGAAAACAGCTCTTATCTCAATAATATTATTATTAATAAGCTTCTGCACTACTTCTGCCAATAACAAATATTCAAAATGGCAGCAGGGTTCCTATTTCAGGGGATATAATGTACTTTACGAATCGCCTCACGATCTTCAGGATTTTGTAGATTTCAAAAACTACGGCGGTAACTTATTCCATATACAGCCAGATGGTTTCCTTTCAGTTGATGCTCCGTATGATCTTGTGCAGGCTAACATTGATGGCTCAGACCTGCTTGTGAATTTTTGCCGACAGGCAGGAATTCATTATGTCATCGGAATGCGTTCAGGTCCGGGGGCATATGATACGTATGATGAATCTCAGGGAACAGTGCCTGAGTCGAGGGTATGGAACACAGGAAATTTTGTTGAACAGCAAAAGTATGCCGAGATGCTTCAAATGATCGTTCAGCGGTATGCAAACGATACACTGTTTGTAGGTATAAATCTGGTTATTGAACCCCGGCCAAAGGTAAAAGTTATACCGGCAAATACTTCTGCCAATTACAAGTTTTTCCTTGAAAATGTTTTCAACATACATATGGATCAAGTTTACAACTCATGGGTTGATGCAATCAGGCAAGTTGATCCGGAGATACCGATAATAATAGAGAGTTTTGCATATTCGACACCTGAGTTATATCCCGGCTATGAAATAAACGGACAGTACATAGTTTATTCGGCCCATAACTACCAGCCGGTTGAATTTTCAAAGGCTGAGATTCCCATGAGCATGACTTACCCGGGTACTTACTGGAACATAACACATTTATCGCCGCAGTTGTTCAATGCACAGTTTTTGAAAGAAACTGTATTCGAGAACCTGATTGAATTTGGTGAAAATACCGGGGCTCCGATCTTCATTGGTGAATTCGGAATGTTTAAGCCTCAGATTGGCGGCGAAGACTATTTGAAAGACGTTCTGAATATCTGTACAGATAACAGATGGAGTTTTGCTTTATGGGACTGGAGAAGAGGAAGCGGCGATAACTGGAATATTGAAGCATTTGGAGATGAAGGTAATATACACTGGAAAACAGTGCTTTCAAAAATGCATGCGCCACCTGTGCCTAATCCTGTTTTCCCGGATAATGGCTCAAGCGTAATGTTTGACTCCGAAATTATGTGGGATTCTTTGACATCATATACAACTTATGATCTGGAAATCAGTATAGTTGGGGGTTCGAATGGAAACCGATCAATTCGAGTAAATGGGCTGAGTGATGCAAGATACAGGATCACAGAATCAGTTCTTCAGAATAACACAACTTACCAATGGAGAGTCAGATCTAAAAATCCGGGGGGGACTCAGGAGAACATTTCAAATTGGTCAATTATTTCGGTGTTCCAAATAGACGATCCACTGACGAGGCCTGCAGTGAAAGAAAATAATTTTTCTCTGAATCAGAATTTCCCAAATCCGTTTAACCCCAGTACCAGCATCTCGTACGTGCTTTCAAAGGGCAGTATGGTTAAGCTTGTTATATATGACGCTATTGGAAGAGAAGTAGCTAAGCTAGTTGACCAGGTTCAGCAGCAGGGTACTCATAACGCTCTTTTTGATGCTGCTAATCTTACCAGTGGAGTTTATTTCTATCGACTTGAGGCTATGCCGTTTGACGGAACAAATGGATTTACTGAAATAAAGAGAATGATTTTGATAAAGTGATCTCTTCGATTCAGACTATATTGTTTTTATCAATATCTGACCACTGAATTAATAATCAAAAAACCCGCAGCTTTCAAAGCTGCGGGTTTTTTGGTTGAAAAGCAAATCAAGTACTTAGAAGCTATTTAACCAGCATCATTTTTTTGATATCAGTAAAATAGATAGAAGCTTTATCAGGCGAAAATGCTTCTAACTTATAGAAATAAATGCCACTCGAAAGATTCTTGTAGAATGCTGCATCGAATTCAATATTATAAACACCCGCATCTCTAACGTTATTTAACAGAGTAGCTATTTCACGTCCAATAGCATCATAAACTCTGACTTTAACCAGTGATTGCTTTGCCAGAGTGTAATTAATAATAGTAGTTGGGTTAAACGGATTAGGAAAGTTCTGATTCAGAGCAAATCTTAAAGGCTCACCAGTATTATTGCCTATTCCGGTTAAAGTAGAACCATACGGGAAGTTAGTTGCCTGAGCTACAGTGGTATAATAACTTTTGAGATAAGTATTATTCGGCATCCCAAGTACAACCGTTCTTGATGCGGTTGCGCCTGGTTTGGTTTTTGCAACCAGCAACACATGTCTTAATGAATCTGTTACCTTAAACTTGATAGTATCTAGTGAAAACTGGTTATTTGCCGGAAACGGAGTTTCAGATAGTAACCTGTCGCCTGCATCCACAATATTGTTCTTGTTAACATCCCAGAACAGTCTGAACTTCTCAACATCACTTATAGTAGCTGTTCCGCTGAGAGAGAAAACCATCTGCCTCAAAGAACCGATCCATGGAGAATTTGTATTCTTCAGTTTTAAACCAACAAGTTCTCTTGCTGTATCGTTTGGCGGTGTTGTGCTGTTAAGCAGCCAGTTGTTCCCGCCGTTTACACCTTCTGTTAAACATGCCGGTGATGTAGTTGCAAGTAATGCATCAATTCTTCCCGCTCCATACCTTACGTCTTTGCCCGGATCGCCTTTTTCAACTGCAGTCAATTCCAGAACCCGGTCAAGATCTGCAGGAAGCATTTCGGGGTTTATTGAAAGCATAAGTGCCAGGCAGCCTGCCGTATGCGGTGTTGCTGAAGAAGTACCTCCAAACGATCCACCGTATCCGGTACCGGAGCTTACATATGTTGAAATTGAATTCTGTCCCGGTGCCGAAACATCAGGTTTCAGCAATCCTATTGAATCAGGTAATTCTATAGGTGCAACTCTGCTATGGGGATAGTCCATATGCTGTGGGGCTATAGTATAAGGCCATGTCCCGCCATTCCATAAAGCCCAGTTTCCCCATGTTGAATTTCCCCAAGGAGATGAAGATACTATAACATCACTGTAAACATCAACATTTCCAACACCGATAACTCCGCTTAAATTTCCAATTCTTAATTGATCCGGATGTCTCCACGGTGCAGGGCTGTTACCAGCTGATGAAATATTTAATGGTGCACCATAACTATTGCCATCATTGCTAGTTGAGTTAGCTTGAATCATTCCTGAAGCCAATGACATGTCAGTAGTTAGCCTCATTAAACTGTAGTCCGGCCTTGAAACCCATTTCCAGCTAAGTGAACTTGTGACAATATCAGCTCCCATTAACAGAGCATACTGGAAAGCCGCAATCTGTTGTGAAAGCCCGCTTGCATTCCTCATGGCGATACATTTAGCCCATGGTGCAACACCTGTTTGCGTTCCCATTGTTCCGTCACCAATTACATGTCCCATCGTTGCAGAACCATGCGATGCTGTAGTTATGTTATAATTATTTGTAGTAAAGTCCCAGCCGATAAGATCATCAACTTTTCCGTTACCGTCATTATCTATTCCATTGACGTCACCTGGATCAAATGTAGAACCTGTCCCTGCTGCCCAGTTCACGGTCTTACCGTTGCCATTTACATCTTCTCCTAAATTCTGCCACACGCCTTTAACCAAGTCAGGGTGTTTCCACCAGAAACCGTCATCAGCATTGGCAACCACTACTCCCCAGCCTCTGTTTCCAAGAGCCCAAACATCATCAGCATTCATCAACGTAACCCCCGGTTCAGGTGCAGATCTAACCATAAATGGTGTCGCTGTAATCACTTCATCTCTTAATTGTTCAATCGGAACCTGTACATCAAAGCAAATCTCGCTGACTTCAGAAAAATCATTTGCCAGCTGGTAAATAACTGATGGGGTAGCGCTCATTATCAGTGTATTAACAACCCAAAGCTGTTCAATAACCTGCGACTCTGAAGAACGCATCTGAATGAGGCTTCTGACACGGCTTTGAGTAATATTAGCATGATTCATAAGCCTGTTGATGACTATTTGCCTTCTTTCCTTCTTGGGAGTATCATACGAAATATCATTGAAATCCAAAAGCGTTAAAGGATTGGTAAACTTCACGTAAATTGAGATTTGTTCATTATCATTTGCAGTATTCAATTTTTCAAGAAGTATAGAATTGATCTTACTATTTGAAAAAGTAGTAACTGCAAATAACAATAGGGATGTGGAGATGAAGAGAATTATTCTATTCATATTTATATTTGGTTGATTTGTAAATTACTGTTATTACAAAATAAAGATAACTCTCAGATTAGAAAATCATTTGAGTTTCCTAAATATATCATTGCAAAAGTTCATTAACAACATAATTTCTTTTATTACAAAATGAGCCTGTATATTCGGGCTCATTTTGGGTTATTTCGATTTACAGCCGGCTTGATTCAGAATTCCGCATGCAGCCGGATACTTACATAGTAATGAATTCGTTGATTTCCAACGCATCTGATGCGTCGTGCCTGCAAGTTGATTATTTTACTTAACAAGCATCATCTTCTTAATTCCTGTAAACTCAGGAGTCTCAATTTTGTAGAAATAAATACCGCTGGCTCTTTCTTTGGCATCGAATTCAAATGTGTACTTTCCTGCATTCATATTCTCGTTCGCGAGGATCTGAACTACTTTTCCTGTTACATCATAAACAGTAAGTTTAACCATCCCTTTTGAAGATATATCAACATTAATGTTTGTTTTCGGGTTAAATGGATTTGGATAATTTTGATACAGATAGAACCTTTCCGGTATTTCGCTTCCAATAGTATGTACTCCCACAAATCCGACATTTAAACTCATCGTTCGTACATGAACAGGGGGAATATCAGTGCCTCCAACACGGCCAACTGCCTTTACTGTAACAGTATATGAACCTGTCGGGACTCCACCGGATGTCTTAACTCTTACCCTGATACTATCAGGATACTCCATCAGGGTGTCCTGGAGCGTATTTGAAGTAGCGTTCAGAAAAGAAACTGTAATAGCTCCGGCTCCGGGGTTAGGAGTTACCGTCGCCGTAAACTTGATCTTATCAGTATACAGTCTAGTTGAAGGAATTTTTACAATTCTAAACACGCTGTCATTTGTGGGGCCAATACCAAAAGAGCTGTTGTTGATCAGCATGGCAAAATCAGGGAAATATGAAGAAAAGCTTCCAAAATTTCCGTTCCTGAAATCAGACCATTGAGACATTGAGTTGTATCTGTTGGAAGTAATTCCGTTATAGTCACCCTGGTATCTTGGTGTTCCTGAACCGCCGCAACTTGCACAATTGATTTTCATTTTGCGGTTTGAAAGCTTCTGGTTTCTCACCCACGAAACTCCGCCGTTTGATGAATAACTTGCGTAAATTTCAGCGCTATCGCTAGTGGGTGTAAATCTTGTATCCATCCAGTTAGCATACAGTCTTCCCGTTTCTTTATCACACCATATTGATGGATGCCATTGATTGCTGCTTTGCGGAGCTACATCATCGTTTATTCTAATCGGGTGTGAGAAAGTTACTCCAAAATTAGTTGAAAATCTGCACCATATATCAGGCTTGTTACCGCTTCCCGGCGGATCATTAGCTGCATAAATGCAGTATAATCTGCCTCTGAAAGGTCCGAAACTATTATCAGCGGCAATAAAAGGATATGGCCTGGTTCTCATATTCTCAACGGAATTTCTTCCGCCAACTATTGTACCAACAGTATTCACCCAGCCGCTCTGAGATGATTGCATTACCATTGAGGCGCCGCCGTTTGTAGATCTGAAAAAAGTGTAAGTTGGAGTGCTGAATGATCCTGAATTAGTTACAACGTAAACACTGCCACCCTGAATGTTTCCATTCGGTCCTACGCAAGGCATTGTGCCGGGCAAATTATGTGGTGCTAAGTTGGTTACTAGAGTAAAACTCGCTCCTTGGTTAGTACTTCTGCTGAAAGATGCTGAAGAGCCATTTGTCATACTGCCGTAAACGAAATTACTAAAAGGTCCGGCAGTTTGGTCGGCAGCAATCCAGTTTTTATCGTTTCCAGTATTTGCAGTTACCGGTGTAAGCCATGTCAATCCGCCATTTGTGGATTTTGCCGCCCAGGTTCCGGTAATAGGGCTTTTCATGTTATCATAATACAAATTTCCCAAACTATCATAAGCAACTACAGGGTCTCCTGCCCTGTTCGGAAAAGATGGAGGGCTAGCAGCCCAGGTAATTCCGCCATCAGTAGTTCGGTGTGTACCGTTTATGTTATATACTGTGAATGCCCAAAAAAGATTAGTCGGGTGTTGGGCAATATTCCCTTCAGCAAAATCAACACCCATATCATAATTATCATAGCCGTCGGAAGACGTGACAACAAGCATCTGCGGCAGCTGCGGATTTGTCCTTGCCATTTCATAAACCCAGGATGGCGGCCTGTCAACATTGGGATTCAAATCGGAATCATCAGAATTAAAATCCTGGGCCTGGAAAAGAAAAATGCCGGCCCCAAAACAAGTCAAGAGCATTAACTTTTTGAGAGTATCTTTGAAATTGAAATTTATTCTCATTTATGATTTGAACAATTAGTTAGTAAAATTGTCGTGAATATATGGGTTCTAGTCCTAAACTTCAATTACATTTAATAATGTAATTCTAGTGTTTTAAGTTAGTAACAAATAAAGGATAATACACTTTATAGCATATTGAATGACTCATGAAACTTTGGTAATTAGCCAAAGCCACAAAGTGTTGTTACTTAATAGCTTAAAATTTAAATTTCTTCGTTTTATTTTCAGGCGTATTGGCAATTCAAATACTTGTAACTTGAGATTAGTCAGCAGGAAAATCGAGCTCCAAACTGAACGAAATGATTTCTGCGCCGAAATTATTGACTTTACAGGATTTCATTTAGATAAATGAAAAATTCATCAACTCAGGTTAAAAAAAGCAAGGAGCCGCAGCTCCTTGCTTTCAAAAAACCTCAGAAATTAATTCAAGTAATACTTGTAATGAGTACTGAACAGGTCATTCTTTTTTTTAACCTGCAAAAAGTATGATCAAAGTAA
The DNA here is from genome assembly GCA_030835005.1 of Ignavibacteria bacterium. GTDB lineage: Bacteria > Bacteroidota > Ignavibacteria > Tepidaquicellales > OLB5 > OLB5. The sequence goes on from JAUQWT010000046.1 coordinate 14,312, forward strand.
TGATTTCGTTACTTCACCATTACCATCTTCTTGATACCCGTAAACTCTCGCGTTTCAAGCCTGTAAAAATATATTCCGCTGGCTCTGTTTGAGGCATCAAATTCATATGTATAACTTCCCGGACTCAAATTCCCGTTAACTAAAGTTTCAACTTCTTTTCCTGTTATGTCAAAAACAGTTAATTTTACATTACCGCTTTTAATTATATCAAAGTTAATATTAGTCATGGGATTGAACGGATTTGGATAGTTTTGATATAACCTGAAACTTTCAGGGACGTTTGAATTATTGCTGATGAGGCCTATTAGTCCAACATTAACTGTAAAAGTCCTTACATGAACAGGGGTACCGTTTGGTCCATTGCCGGTAACTGTAACATTGTAAAAGCCGGTTGGCACTCCACCTGTCGCCATGATCCTTAATCTTAATGAATCAGGGAATGTAACTAAGGAATTCTGGACTGTGCTGCTGGTGCTGTTCAAGAAAGTAAACTGTAAGGTACCCGTGCCGGGTACAGGACTAACAGTTGCTGAAAATAATGCAGTATCGGTATAGAGTTTGACTGCCGGAATGCTTACGAATACAAACTGGCTGTCATTTATGCCATTCATCTGAACTGAATCTGTACTAACCTTCATTGCGAAATCAGGGAAATAACCGGAGTAGCTTCCCCATGTTGCATTCCTCCCATCAAACCATGCAGACATTGAAGTCTTGCCGTTTGAAACGATACCATCATAGTCGCCCCTGTAATTAGTAACACATCCGGCACACGGGCCTACGTTTGGATAAGGGAAGGATTGGTTTGAGACTTTTGTGCTTGGTGTAAAAGTAGTACCGCCTGTTGTTGAGTAAGCTGCATAAACATTGGTTTGAAAAGTTGCAGGGTTTTCCTGTGTACTGTACCATTTAACATATAGCTTGCCGTCTTTTTTATCGCACCAAACTGCAGGGAACCACTCATCACTTGTAGTGCCTGGATTATCATTAACCGTGATCGTGCTTGACCATGAAACACCAAGATCAGTTGAGTATTTCATATAGATCTCAGAATTCAAACCGCTTACTCCTCCCGGGTTATTTGCCCACACGCAATAAAGTCTTCCGCGGTAAGGTCCGTAACTGTTATCAGCAGCAATCATCGGGTAAGCTCTGGTTCTTGCTCCGTTAATTGAGCCTCTTCCTGAACCGCCGTGAATGCCGGATACTCCAATGCCCGGAATTGAAGAAATGTTATTGTTCCATGTTGCTCCTCCGTCATCAGACCTGTGGAAATAATATGTCTGATTTGTGATTGAGCCGCTATAATCATACGTAACACCATAGACGGCGCCGCCCTGTGTTCCGCCATTGGGCCCGACACAAATCATAAAACCAGGGAGTCTGTGTGGTGAAAGTGTTGTCATACTTTGGAAACTTGCACCATTATCGGTGCTTCTATAGAACGATGCGCCTCCCGCAGCTGAAATTGTTTCTCCACAATAAACATAGTTTGCATATGGGCCGCCTGTCTGATCACATGCTATGTTTTCTCTATCGAACCCATGGCAACCGGCAACTGCCGGACCCCATGTTAAACCATTATCAGTAGATTTGACAATCCAGGTTCCGGTCTGTGAACCATTCATGTTTATATAAAACAAATTTCCTAAACTGTCATATGCCATCCATGGATCACCGAGAGTACCCGGCAACGAGGGATTATTAACTAGCCAGGGGTCGTGTCCGGTCTCAGTATGGTGCGTTGCAGGGACAAATCCAACTCCATTCCAGCCTGTTGCAAACCAAGTATGGTTCACAGGGTGTACAGCAATGCTTGACTCTGCATTATCTATACCCATATCAAAATTATCAAATCCATCCGGGGTTGTTACAACCACCATAGGTTGCGGCAAGGGAGTGTACGAATATTCATAAGCCGAATTGCGAATCTTCCATCTATCCGATACATCGTCATCGATCTGGCTCGCGTCCTGGGCCTGGAAGATCAAACCCCCAACACCCAAAAATGCAAACAACATAAGTTTATCTAAAACTCTCTTGAAATTGTATTGCTTTTTCATTTGTAATTAATGTAATTAGTTAATAAAATTGCTGGAAATATAGAGTTTCTTTGGCGAAAATTCAATAACATTCAGTAACATAAAATTAGTGTTGAGAGTTACTAAGTTAGTCGTTCTGTTTTGCTTCATAGTACCCTTATCCTGTCTCTATTCATCAGGAAATTGGCTTAGCCAGCAGAGTAACGTTAATTCAAGATTAAGTAAGTGTGTATTTATTGATAGCTTGAAAGGTTGGGCCGTAGGCGATTCCGGTGTAGTATTGCATACATCGAATGGCGGAAGTAATTGGATAAAGCAGATTTCAGGAACAGAAAATTATATCTTTGATTTGTGTTTCATTAATTCAATGACGGGTTGGTGCGTGGCAAGTGATGTTAATGCTTATCCCAATGCAGTGATATTAAAAACTACAAATTCAGGTGAAAACTGGCTTCCGATCTACTATGCGGACACAAACTTCCTTCTTTTGACAATCTATTTCAAGGATTCCATGAACGGTTGGATTGCAGGTTTAGCTGGAGTCATGTTGAATACCACGAATGGAGGATTCAACTGGGAGCTTGTCCCACCGGATACTTCAGGTTTTGGGGTACATCCGATTTGGGACATTTCTTTTGAGAATACTGATTTCGGCTACGCTTGCGGAGGCATTCAAGATTTCGCCGGTGTTGTGTGGAAATCTGATCAAACTGGCCTGATTTGGAGCAGTTTTGGAGCATCTCCTGAACCTGTTTATAAAGTTATTTTTGATGATAGTTTGCATGGTTTTGGTGTTGGGGGCGACCCCGAATATGGTCTCATTGCAGTAAGAACCACTAATGGTGGAACTTCATGGATGACAGAATATTGTAATTTGCTTGGAATAGGAAAATCCTTTTCAAGACGAGTCTATAATGAGATTTGGGTACCACTTAGTTTCTCAAATTCATGGGCGGTTACAACAAACAATGGTAACAATTGGTCAGAGATACCCACAGATAATAATGCAGTATTAAACGATGTGATCTTTGTTGATTCAATACACGGATGGGCTGTTGGCGATAATGGAGTAATTCAGAAGTATAACAGGGAAATTATCGGTATTCAGGGTAATCAAAACTACATGATCTCCGGATATGAGCTAAGTCAAAATTACCCTAATCCTTTTAACCAATCAACGATAATAGAATTTTTTCTCCCAAAATTTTCCAGAGTCACAATAACCGTTTATGATGTGGCAGGAAGGGAGCTGAAAACAATAGCGGATGAATTCATGCCGGCAGGTAGTAACAGGATTTTATTCAACCCTGAAGGATTTGCTTCGGGGATCTATTTTTACAAACTAAGCAGCAGGGATTTTTCCGAGACGAAGAAGCTGGTTATTGTAAAATGATAACGGCGCTAACCCCTTAACGGATCTATATTCAATCAGGCAGCATTGTAAAATGAGAACAAGGGGCATTTACCCCTTGTTCTATAAAGAATTTTGTTAATCAAATACCTTTTTTTGATTTAAGCAGAGCCTAACATACTATTTAACAAGAAGCATCTTTTTGGTTTCTATTCTTGAGCCGTCGGCAAAGAGTGAATAAAAATACACTCCGCTTGAAAGGTTTGAGGCATTAAAATCAACTTGGTAAGAACCTGTCTTAAAATGCCCGTTAACAGCTACCGAAACTTCCGTACCCGTGATGTCAAATATTTTTATCCTCACCATGGATGGTTTTGCTACTGAGAACTTGATCTGAGTAACAGGATTAAAAGGATTCGGATAATTCTGTGACAATGTAAACTCATCGGCAACTGAACTTATATTTATTATCCCAATAGGATTATAAACTCTTACTACTTTATTTGCGCTCCAGTTCCATTTATCATTTTCGCTCAATGTATCATTGTTTGTACTGTTTCCTGTACCATATAAAGTGTCAATGTAAACGAAATTTGGTGCTTTGTATTCAAAGAACCACGAAACTGTATCGTTTACAAAATCTTTCGGGTGCGCATGAGTAATTTCAAAAATTCCAGTTCCCGAAGGGTATTCAATTGTCTTTACATTAGTATCACCGGGGAAAGGATTCACTATGCCTGTATCAGCAGCAACATTGAACCCGCCAACAATTGCAGGTCCGTGCGATATAGAAACTTTGAATGTTGCCGTCTGCCCGGCAGCCACGCTGTCAGGGCCGGTAATATTCACTTGAACAGTATCATTGGCTGAGCTGCCATGACAAATACAGCCTAAAGGAGACGGATCAAGATACTTTTTCGTAGTTCCAACATATCCGGTCGGGAACATGTCAAATGAAAGCAGAAACAAGCCTGCGATGAAAGAAGCAAAGACAAACAGTATTTTTTTATTGTTATAGAGTCTCATAAAATTGTTTTTTGGTTGAAAATTATGAAAAAATAGCAAATTTTGCTAAAAAATAAACCCCGAAAGTTAGTGCCCTCGGGGTTCTTAGATTCTATAGATTACTGTTTACTTAACAAGTATCATCTTCTTCGTGTCAATTTTTGAGCCGTCAACAACTAAAGAATAGAAATAAATGCCGGTTGCCAGATTTGAGGCATTAAAGTCTGCTGAATATTTACCGGCCTGATGGTTACCGCTTGCCAAAACTGCAACTTCGTTGCCGATTACATCGAAAACTCTAATTGAAACATCAGACGATTTGGCTACATCAAATTTTATTTGTGTTGAAGGGTTAAAAGGATTCGGATAGTTTTGCGAAAGAGCAAAACTGTTTGGTATTTCGCCTGATACCGGTTGCACACCGGTAACCGGAGTTACAGTATAAGAAATATCCAGTTTATATATCCCTCTGTTTGTTTGTGTGAACAAAAGTGTTGCCTTATCCAGGTACAAAGCACCTGCGCCTGATCCGCCGCCAATTGTCTCTGCAACAAAATTAACCCCTGAGTTTGTAGAAAACCAGGTACTTGTGCTGTAAGTACCGTATGCTACAGCTGTTGGATCGTCTTTTGCAACATCAGTTGCCCACAAACTGCTTGTCCCGCCATTACCGGTTATTGAGAAATTACTTCCCATATTAGTGCTCTTCCAGAAACTGCCTGAGCTCCACGTTGTATGATACATCAGGTTAAGGTCTAAACTCGAATTTGCAATCATCGGAATTTCTGAACCGGTAACAGTATTTATAAGTGTCCAGTTCATTCCTCCATTTGTTGACTTCCAGAGTTTCCCGCTTCCCATTCCAGTAGTCCCGTCTCCAACAATTATTACATTTGAATTCTCGTATTGAACAATAACATCGCAGGGACTTCTGAAAACTCCACCCGGCTCACCACCGCTCAGATTAGTCCAATTTGCCCCCCAATTTGTTGAAATTCTCATTGCAGCATTATCTGGAGCTATATACACGGTGTTTGGGTTGTTTGGATCAACTTCCAGCGGCATCCCATAGCTCGTCAGGTTAATCGGGCCAAGTACGCTGCTCCATGAATTTCCGTAATCTGTGCTGATTATTACATACCCGCCGCTGGTACCTTTTGAAGCAATCCAGAGATTCGTGTCATTTACATTAACGTAAAAAGAGTGACAGCTTGCTGTCCATGGTGAAGGTGGAGCATTTCCAACGCTTGTCCATGTTTCACCTTTATCGAGACTTCTGTAAACTGAATTACCGATCATACAGAACATACCGTCTTTGTTTTTCGGGTGATAGCAAAAACCGTTTCCAATTCCGCTTCCTGTTGTTCCTGTATGCTTTAATACCCAGTTAGTATTGACAGTAACGCCACCCTGGAACTGCCAGGTAGTCCCGCCGTCATTTGTTCTTATGATCGCTTTGTTATTATTTGCAACTGCCCAGCCTTTGTTTGCATCATAGAAGAATATGTCACTTAGATAACCCATCATTGGATTCTGTTGGTAAACTCTTGTAGCGCCGCCATCGGTGGTTTTATTAACAAAACCGCCTCCGCCGCAAGTATAGAATGTTGTAGAGTTTATCATAGAGACACTTCTTACATCAGTTTTTGTAACTATTTTATAATCAATTGTTGACCAAACTGAGCCGTTATACTTCAATATTTTTGCTTCATACCCGGATGCGATAATGGTTGTGCCGCTCACATCAATTGCAGTCAGTTTGATAGTTGAACCGGTTGTATGACTTAACCAATTTGCGCCGCCATTAACAGTATAGATCACTTTTCCGTTATCACCACAAGCGTAGCCGTTTGAGGAACTCGTAAATCTTACTCCATTCAGGTTATCACCGGATGGTGCAGTCTGAGGAGTCCAATTCAAACCTCCGTTAACAGTCTTAACAATTCTTCCGCCGTTGCCAACTGCCCAACCTGTATTATCGTCGATAAACCAAACAGAATTAAGATCTGCCCCGCCCAGATTATAAGACGAGAAACTATTTCCACCATTTACGCTTACTTTAACAACTCCACCATCTCCAACCAGAACAACTCTTGAATTTATTGCATAAACACCATTGTAATTGTCGCTTCCTACCGGGTATGAGCCAAAATTCGCTCCTCCGTCATAAGAAACAAAATAATTACCGCCATCGCCCGCAGCATGAACAACTGTACCGTTTGCTGTATGCACTGAGTTAAAACCGGTTTGTGAATAAGAGCATATCGAGATTATAGCAAGCCCGAGGAAAACTGTTAATAGTTTCTTCATTTTTCGCTGTTAATGTTAAAATGATTATAAAATAATAGTATGTTCATGTAAAATATGAAAAGATTTCAATTTTTACAATAGGCTAAAAATCATACTACTAACTGATACAGGTTACTATATTTTATGATATTTATCCTGAATATTTTCTTTAATCAACTTTTTTGATTAACTTTGCACTAATTAGCAGTTTATTAAGGAGTTAATAATTTGATACAGTTAATCGAAAAAATGCTTTGGCGCAGCCGCTTCATGGTCATTTTTGCTGTTATTGCATCAATTTTTTCAGCATTCATTATGATTATTATGGGCAGCATTGAAGTTGTTAGTGTCTGCATAGAGATGTTTCATGCTTTTTCAACTGTTGAAGCTTATGAGGAATTCACAAAAATGGCTGTATCTCACCTTGTTAGTGCGATTGATGATTATTTAATCGGCACAGTCTTCCTGATTTTCGGTATCGGTCTATATGAGTTATTTATAAGCAAGATCGATATTGCCGAAAATGACGAGACTTCTTCGAAAGTTTTGGTTATTCACGATCTTGATGCCTTGAAAGAGAAAATAGCGAAAGTTGTTATCATGGTGTTAATAGTTACATTTTTCAAGTATGCTATTAACATCAAGTATGATGAAATGGTGAACCTTCTGTATTTGAGCATTGGTATTCTGTTGATTGCAGTTTCTATCTATCTAACCCACAAATCACCAACAGGAAAGGGTCATTAGGAAAGTCTGAATGGAACTGGATTTCGTAAGGAATTATTGTCTTTCATTTCCCGGTTCTTCTGAACAGGTTCAATGGGAAAATAGTCTGCTGTTCAAAGTCGGAGGAAAAATTTTCCTGATATATAATCTGGGAGAACTTTCAAATAACCGAATTTCATTAAAATGCGATCCTGAGAGATTTGTTGAGCTTACTGAATCAGAATGTATCGTTCCGGCTCCTTATCTAGCCAAGAACAAGTGGATTTCAATTCAGGATGAATGCAGGCTTAAATCATCCGAACTTAAGGAACTGATCAAAACTTCATATGAGCTTATTTTCAGCAAACTGACAAAGAAAGTAAGAGCACAGATCACAGAAAGAACAAAAGATCTTACCTGAATGATTTCAATTGTGAATCTTTGCCTGGCTTTTGAATATAAGAAATATCATTTGTTATGACTTCTTTTTGAAGTTTTGTTTCTCCGATGATAAATCCTCTTACCGTGGTTTCTGCCAGTGTGTATTTTGTGCCTTCGTAGTCAAAATGTAATTTGTTTGCTGAAGAGAAGTTACCTTCCAGTGCAGCTGCAATATGGCCCGGAAAGTAAACAAGAATGTAATTTATCCCTGCCTGCTCCAGCAAAGATGCGTATAATATCGTAAGACCGCTGCAATCTGCATTTCCGCTCATTAGCACTTCATTTGGACGTTTCATGACTTCATAATTCCCGGCAGCTTCATCTCTATTGTATTTTATGTTGGTTGTAACAAAATCAAGCAGAACTTGAGAAATCCTGTTATTGTCTTTTTCATGTTCAGTTAACTGAGTAACCAGTCTTGAAAGACTTGGTTCATTAGGTTTGCTGACGAATGCACCGTGATTAGCAAGATACTTGTTGTTAACAGTTTCTGTATCCGAACTGCCGCCATAGATCGTTTTATCTTCGGCAAAATCTGCAAGTTCAGTTGCTGATATTGTATATTCTGCTGAACCGAAATCTATTCTGATAGATCTTGAGCTATCGGGCTTAAAATCATTCTTTGGGAAGCGAAACAATAACCTTTGAGTGCCTTTAAGTGTGTATGAACCCAAAAATGTATCGCCGTTATTAACAAAACCAAACTCTACATTTCCTGTGTCTATTGTTAGTTTGGCAAGTGTTAAAGTGCCATAATAATGATCTTTATCAATTGCGAAGTAAAGCATCATTTCGTCCGTATCAAAAAGCTTCAGCTCTGCGCCTGTTCCTGTTATTTCCTGAACGAAACCCGGATTCCTGAATTGCGGTTCTGACATATAACTCACGATTACATCTCTCAGTCTCTTGTTATTATAAAGGGTCTGATTCTCATCCTGCACAACTTTCCTGCATGATTGAAGCATGATAATTGCGCCGAAAATAAAAGTCAGAGAGCTGCAATAAATTATCCTTTTCATTCAGCTAATATATAAAAGAAAACAATGAACATAAAATTAATTTTTTATCATTAAAATCCCGATAATGTTAGCAGAAAATGTTGCCTAATATTATCATTAAAACATTGTCCGGAAATCCGTAAATTTGCTGTTAAGAAATTCATCAGGTTCTTTGCTCCCGTTGTGTAATGGATAGCACGTCAGGTTCCGGTCCTGCAAGTGAGGGTTCGAGTCCTTCCG
>JAUQWT010000358.1 GCA_030835005.1 Ignavibacteria bacterium
CTGGGGAACCATGGAAGGTTCATATACTATGATGCGCCCAAATGGAGAGAAATTCGAAGCAAAAATCGGAAGATTTTATCTTGTGAGTGACGAAGTTTTAGCCTGATAGACAGTAAAAGTCTAATAATTGAATCATTGTAAGCTCATTAAATGAGTTGGTATTGAATTTGTTGTCCCTGCATATTAATTTCTGTAAAATTGGCGACTATGGAAAATAAATTTGCTGTAATTATTGCAGTGCTCATTTGCATAGTACTCCCTTGTTCAGTTTCTTCCCAGGGCTGGACTCCACAAGCCAGCAATACAACGGAAATATTTTACTCGGTATATTTTGCAAACGAAAATACGGGATGGGCAGTTGGAAACAACGGTGTTATCCGGGCAACAACCAACAGCGGCATAAACTGGATCACACAAACTTCTACATTTCCGGGTCCCTGGTACGAGGTATATTTCATAGATGCTTTAACAGGCTGGATTTGCGGCGGCAACGGAGTGATGCGAAAAACTACAGATGGCGGAGCGAACTGGTTCATAATTCCAAGCGGAACCTCAAGCACATTATATTGTGTTTATTTCACAGATCCACAAACAGGATGGATAGTTGGCGGGCCGCAAACTCCCCGGAAAACAACTGACGGAGGAACTACATTCAATCAGCAGGCAATACCGCTTGGCGGAACTATATGGACAATTAAGTTTATAGATTCACAGAACGGATATGCAACTCTTGATGCAGGAGGATTCATTAGAACCACGAATGGCGGAGCCAACTGGATATCTCACTCAACAGGGGCCGGGGGTACGGTATGGTCAGCATTCTTTACAGACCTTAACACCGGCTACATTTGTACAGATGGCGGGGGCATCAGGAAAACCACTAACAGCGGGGCAAACTGGAATGCACAAGCAAGCGGGAGCGGGCAGCTTTTGCATTGGGTTTTCTTTCCTCCTACGGGAACCGGCAATACAGGATACATTTGCGGATGGAGCGGAACAATACTCTCGACAATAAACGGAGGTACAGACTGGACTCAGCAAACCAGCGGAACAATACAAAATCTGCGTTCGATGTATTTTACTTCAGCAACTACCGGCTGGGCAGTTGGTGATAACGGTACGATCCTTAAAACAACTAACGGCGGAGTTACACACATAAGTACGATTTCAACGGAAATCCCAGACGGTTACGCTCTTTTCCAGAATTATCCTAATCCGTTTAACCCTGTAACTAATTTCAGCTTTCGGATCGCAGATAAAGGATTTGTTTCATTGAAAGTTTATGACGAGACCGGAAAAGAAATCGCAGCGCTTGTAGATGAAGAACTGAATCCCGGAACGTACGAAATTGGATGGAATGCTTTGAATCGGCCAAGCGGAGTATATTTTTGCATAATGCGTGCCGGAGATTACACAGAAACAAAAAAAATGATCCTTCTCAAATGAATCACGTTCAATTAACTATTTAGCTCTTCGAATTAATTCATCCGCTTTTTCAAGAAGCCAGTCTTTAAGATTGAAAAAATCACTTTTTTCAATTTCTCTTCTAAGCAAAACTGCATCTTCAAACTTTTCATTCAGTTTACTTTTCAATAAGGATGAAACAAATTTTAAAAACGACATTGATTTTTCTACGGTTACCTTTGAGGCGCTCTTATCTCTTGCAAGAAAATGTTTATATGCATCTATTGAAGACAACAGCTCGTCAACATAATTTAATTCATAATAGATCACTATCAGAGTATTTCTGATATCCAGTTTCATGAAAGATCTCTCAGGGTTTATAGTTGAGATACTCTCTAATGCCTTTTCGTAGTTTCCTCTGTAAAATTCCACAACAGAATGAGAGTAATTAACAATATCATTTGCAAACTCCGGATTCAGTCTTCCTTTGTAGTTCTGAATGAAATCAAGTGACCATTCGAACTCCCTTATGCAAACGGCATTTCGTATGGTGTTTGTAAAAAAATACGGCTCAAGATGTCCGGGCGGGATTAAATTTCTTTCGAGAATGGTTTTGGTAATTTCAAGCTGATGTTTTCTGTATTCTGCATCTCCTTTTTGCACTCTTTTAAAACAATATTGAATAAGCACAATAGATACATTATAATCATCAATTTCGCTCACCATTTGAGCAAATTTCTTGCTGCTTTTGAGTAATTCAAAGAAGTACTTTTCTTCTTCAGTATTTAAAAGCATCAGCATATTATAATACAAATGAACAATAGGTACATTACTGTAATTATAGCTCCCAAGAAAAACAAGCACTTCATCATAGAATTTGAGATCAAAATTTATATTATATCCTTTAGACCATTCAGAAAGCCGAATATACATCAGCAGAGCCACAGAAAGGAAATAAGTTATAAAATCATCAATTTCATTCTGAAATCTGTGCACCATCGAACTTTCATTTGTATGCAGCAAATGGCCGTTGACTATTGAGGTGTATTTGAATTTAGATTCATAATAAGC
>JAUQWT010000359.1 GCA_030835005.1 Ignavibacteria bacterium
CATGTTGAGGACAATTATTCATCACATTAAACACTTTCTGGATAAACTCTAAAGGAACATTTCTATGGAATAAATCGCTCATACTATTCACGAATATCATCTTAGATTCTTTCCATTTAAGAGGTTGGTCTATCAAGTCAGGGTGCAACTTAAGTTTAAATCCGTCTTTGTACTTTTCAATACCCATACCCTGTAATCTTTTCGTGAAAGATTCTGCATAACAAAATTTGCATCCAGTCGTAATTTTACTGCAACCAGTAGTAGGATTCCAAGTCAATTCTGTCCATTCTATAGATGATTTTGCCATATTTATATTAAATTTTAAACAAGATAACAATGATTATAATAAATTAAAACAACTCTGTTTGAATACTTTCATATCTTTTGACCTCTTTCCAGAATTTATTACCTAAATCATTTTTGGAATAGAAGGCCAAATGATACAGAGGTATATTTCTGTAATTCATCTTAACTTGTTGAAACGATTCGGGCTCTTTGTAACCCATTTTTAACATCTTAGAATCGTATTCTTTAGCCAAAAACTGAATGAACGATAGTCTACTTCGTTCGTACTTTTCTCTCCATTCACTGTCATCTAAAAAATTTTCCACTACACAATTATTCACTTTTAGGTAATGATATTCTGCATTCCTTTTTGCGTCCATACCTGTTGCAATAAGTATTAAAAAATCAATTCTTAGTACTTTACCTAGCATTGATATTGTTTTGAAATGAAGGTCCTTCAAATTGAAAGGATCAACAAAACAAAAACATAGCGAGTTCTGTTTGGGTATTTCTTCGATAATCAGATTAATTTTATCATTGCAGTCACCATTAATAATTTGAGTATCTAACTCATTGAAATACTTCGAGACTCTATTTTGTAAACCGCTACAGAGATCGACATTTTCTTCACACAAAATATATTTATTAAACTTGTGCGGAATACTCATAGCTATCAGTGGCGAGGACAAAATTATCCTCCCAGTTTTTTCTATCCTTGAAAATCCGCAACCCGAAAATAAATCGATGTAAACTAGATTCTCCCATTTGTCATGCATACTATTTGTAAATATGTCACAATACAAACCCATTAGATTATATTTGGTTTCTGACCAAACACCTACTGAATCACTCAAGACAAAATCATCTTTTTCCACTTCGATAATGGGATTAAAACCTTTTCTTTTCATGTCCATGCAAATATAGTTCTATAAATTCATTTATTAGTATCATCAAATGATACAAAAAAAGGAGAATAATGTCTTCTCTACAAAGACACTACTCCCCTAACTGACTTTAAAATAGCTATTTAATTAATATCATTCAAGGCTTTTGGGGAATTTTTAAGATCAATTCCATCTAAAAAAGAACATAAAATTGGCCTCCACGAAAATCAATAAACATTATCTCAATGTTTCATTAAATATTAACTCATCTTCTCAGCAATATATACTTTGATCTTATCTTTATGTATCCTTTCCTGCTGCATGGTGTCGCGCTCGCGGATGGTGACGGTATCGTCTTTTAATGTATCGTAATCAACTGTAACACAAAACGGTGTGCCGCACTCGTCCTGGCGCCTGTAACGGCGGCCAACGGCTCCCGATTCATCATAAAACACCTTGAACGATTTCTGCAGGTCTTCTGTAATACTGTGTGATATTTCCTGCAATCCGTCTTTATTGACAAGCGGAAAAACTGCGCATTTGATTGGCGCAAGCTTTGGGTGAAAGTGAAGCACTGTGCGCTTTTCGGATTTTCCCTCTGATGTTGGCGCTTCGTCTTCATCATAGGCATTGCATAGTATTGCCATGAATCCGCGTGATGCGCCCGCTGAAGTTTCAATAACAAACGGCGTGAAGCGTTCCTTGGATTGCTCGTCGAAGTAATCAATCTTTTTCCCCGAGAACTTCGCGTGCTGCGAGAGATCAAAATCACTGCGGTTATGGATACCTTCAATTTCGCCAAAGCCAAACGGGAATTCAAACTCAATATCAACAGCGGCTTTCGCGTAGTGTGCAAGCTTGTCAGCAGGGTGCGGGGCGAAATTCAGTTTCTCTTTTTTTACTCCGAGATCCATCCACCAGTTAAGGCGGCGTTCCTTCCACCCGGAATAAATCTCTTCATCGCTTCCCGGCTTAACGAAGTACTGCATCTCCATCTGTTCAAACTCGCGCGTGCGGAAGAGGAAATTCTTTGTATTAATTTCATTGCGGAATGCCTTGCCGATCTGCGCAATACCGAAAGGCAGTTTCTGGCGGGTTGATTCCTTAACATTATTAAAATTCACAAATATCCCCTGCGCGGTTTCAGGCCTAAGGTATGCAATTGAGTCTTCGCTTTCTATCGCGCCCATATATGTTTTAAACATAAGGTTAAAATTCCGTGCATCGGTGAACTTGCCCTCTTCCATACACTTTGCGGCTTTTCTGCCCTTGTAGCCTTTGTTGCCGCACTCGGAGTCTTCGATCTGGTCTGCCCTGAAGCGCGCTTTGCATTCCTTGCAATCAACCATAGGATCGGTAAAATTCTCAACGTGCCCGCTTGCTTCCCATACCTTGGGGTGCATGAGTATTGAGGCGTCGAGCCCTTCGATATCATCGCAGTAGGTCATAGAGCGCCACCATGCCTGCTTCAGGTTGTTCAATAGCTCAACACCAAGCGGACCATAATCCCAGCAGCCGTTAAGTCCCCCGTAAATTTCGGATGACTGGAACACAAATCCCCGCCTTTTGGCAAGTGATACAATTTTATCCATTAAGTCGTTCTTCATAAATCAATGTAAGCTATATTTATAATTATGGCAAAGATAAGGGTTTATGGATTTTGAATAAATGTATAAAAATATATCATAAAACCCTAACTAATATTCAAAACAAGAAGAAAAGAACACAAGACGACTCAAAGACTCTAAGACTCAAAGAAAAACAAATATTTTAAACCTTAGAGCCTTTGAGTCGTTTTGTTGTTTTGATTCTAATGCTTTTGTGTTAAAAAACAAGAGCTCGACTCTAAGACTCAAAGAAAAGCAGAAATTCTATACCTTAGAGTCTTTGAGCCTTTGAGTCGATTTGTTGTTTTGATTTGGTGCTTTTACAGTGATGCCTCAAAGTTCATATTTTCATTGTAACTATACACTATATTAGATATTTTGCGTGATTATTCAATTAAAATTAAAGATTTGCACTACGATCCAATAAAAGATAAAATAGGCGGAATTGTCAAAAAATCGCCCTTTCTGCGGAAGATATTCTATAAAATACTGGGTTTGATGTTTTTGCGTGAGTGGTATGTTAAGCGCAAGATAAGGAGTCTTTACGGCAAGCATGCGCCTGATGATATACTTGATGCAGGCTGCGGCTTCGGGCAGTATTCGTATTTCATGGCGAAGAAATTCCCATCTGCAAATTTGCTTTCCGTTGATGTTAAAGTGGATTACCTAGAAGACTGCAAATATTTTTTTGATAAGACAGGAATTAAGAATACGCATTTTGAATATGCAGATCTAAATCAGATAGATTTTGATAACCGTTTTGATTTTGTTCTTTCGGTTGACGTGATGGAGCATATAGAAGATGATATCGGTGTGTTTAAGAGATTCTATAAAGCGCTGAAGCCGGGCGGAAGAGTGCTTATTAATACTCCGTCGAGTCTGGGCGGAAGTGACGCACACTCAGAAAATGATGATAGTTTTATAGGCGAGCATGTTAGGCTGGGATATTCTGAGGAAGATATTTCCGCAAAACTAAAGGAAGCGGGATTTAAAGTCGAAAGCTTTGAATATACATACGGCAAATGGGGCAGCAGGTACTGGCGGCTCGGGATAAAGTATCCGATGCTGATGCTGAATAAGTCGCAGTTATTTTTTATCATACTCCCCTTTTATTATTTCTTTACAATATGGTGGACGCTGCTCTTCATGCGGCTTGACGTGAACGAAAAAAATAAACCCGCCGGAACCGGCGTGCTTGTAGTTGGGATAAAACTGTAAAACCTTGCGTCCTTTGCGTCTTTGCGGTAAATCTAAATTTACTAATTGAAGAAAGTACTTATAATATCATATTACTTCCCGCCATCAGGCGGGCCCGGAGTGCAGAGAGTCCTTAAGTTTGTTAAATACCTCCCGCAATTTGGCTGGCAGCCTGTAGTGCTTACGGTTGAGGACGGCGAATTTCCGGCAAGGGATGAATCGCTGCTCAAAGAAATACCCGAAAGCGTTCACGTTTACCGCACTAAGATATTTGAGCCTTACAATGTTTATAAGAAAATTTCAGGAATGGATTCAAAGACATCTGTTGATGTGGAGAATATCCCGAAAGACGGTGAAAAAGTACCGCTGAAAGCGAAATTCACGAATTTTGTCAGGAGCAATTTTTTCATTCCGGATGCAAGGATCGGCTGGAAACGTTATGCCGTCAAAGCGGGTTTAGATATAATAAAAAAGGAAAATATCTCTATTCTGTATTCATCCTCGCCTCCATATACATGCTCATTAATTGCCCGTGATCTTAAAAGAAAAACCGGACTCAAATGGATAGCCGGATTCCGCGATCCGTGGACCGGATTTTTGAACACACCAAAGCGCAAAGGGATTGCAAGGAAGATCGATCTGAATTATGAATCCTCGGTTTACAACGAAGCAGATATGATAGATACGGCATGGGTTGGGATTAAGGATGATATACTATCCAAGACTCCGGACATTGGCGCAGAAAAAATAGTACCAATACCCAACGGATTTGATAATGAAGATTTTGAAGGCATGAAGTCCGGTGTTAAAAAAAGTGAGAAGTTCACGATTACTTATACGGGTTCAATGTATGGCGTAAGGAATCCGGAAGTTTTTCTAAGAGCACTTGATGAGTTAAATATTGAGAAGAAAATTTTACCAAATGATATAGTTATTAATTTTGTCGGCAGGTTCAGCGGCGAAATAAAGGAAATGTTCGAACGCTCCGCATTTAAGGATTCGATAAATCATGTAAGTTATGTTACTCACAATGAATCAATTGCATACCTGCTGAATTCAGATGCCCTGCTGCTTGTGATAGATGATACCAAAGATGTCTCACGTATAATACCGGGTAAAGTATATGAATACCTCGGCGCGCATAAGCCGATTATATGTATCGGACAAAAAGGAAGTGATGTAGAAAATATATTAACAGAAACCGGCGCGGGAAAAGTATGCGCACACTCAGATATGAATTGCATTAAGAGTTTGATAATGGAATATTTTACAGCATACAACAGCGGCAGTGCGGTTAAAGGATTTGACCCAACAAAGATAGATCAGTATTCGCGGCGTAATCAGGCGGGCAGGCTTGCGGAATTATTCAATAAGCTAAACGGGACGGGTAATTAAATGTGCGGGATCTTTGCAGTATTTAATCTGGATCATAAACCCGTAAATGTAAACGGACTCTATGAAGCATCACGCTCTATAAGACACCGCGGACCCGATGATGAAGGATTTTTGCTTATT
>JAUQWT010000360.1 GCA_030835005.1 Ignavibacteria bacterium
TCTGAATAAGAGTTGCAGCCATCAAAATGAATTCGCTTGCTACTTCAAGATCAAGAACCTGCATATAATTAACATATTCGCAGAATTCATTTGTAATTTTTGATATCGGGATATTATGTATATCCAGCTCATCCCGCTGTATGAAAAACAGCAGTAAGTCTAAAGGACCTTCGAATTCATTGAGCTTTATTCTGTACATATAAGCGAATATAACCGTATCTTTTTTTAAATTAAATGGATATAAAAATGAAACTAATGGATTCCAACTTTTTTGCAAAGTCGACCCGGCAGGTCGTCACTATTAACTTATTGGCATAAAAAAAAAGACGGGTCACCGACCCGTCTCTACATAAATCCTTTCTGTATGTAATACTTATTTCGCCAACATAAACCTGAATCCCGCATATATCTCGCGGCCTTTTGTGGGGCCCCATATGAATGATGTATCGAAATACGGACTGTATGGATCATCGGCGCTGATTATCGGGTTTGCCTGCTTGAAATCGAGCAGGTTTTCAACTCCGGCGTAGATCTCAAAGTACTTGAAGTTCTTATTCACCTGTGCGTTTATTAACGTATATGGCTTAGATTCATTTGGCAATTGATACTGCACGGGGTTTGATGCAGTTGAAGGCAGGCGTTGTTTGCCAAACCAGTTAAGCCCCGCGCTCATGCTCCATGACTTGCTTTCCGGCGCATAAGATAGCGTTGTCAGGATCCTGTGCTTTGCATTTAGAGGCTGTTCATACCTGATCCCGTTCTTATCATACTTGATATCTATGAATTTATAAGCCAGCTTCACATCAACATTCCTTAAAAGTGTCAGGTTTAGCTCTGCCTGAAACACATTCGAAAATGCTTTGCCATCAAGGTTTGCAAAAATTACTTCTGATGGGTTTGAATCATAATCCGGAATGATCTTATTCGAAAAATCAGTTCTGTAGAAATCCATATTAAAACTGCCGCTAAAATTATTTCCGCCAAAATAGTAAAGTATATCCACGCCGTAGTTTATGGTTTTTTCAGGCTCAAGGGTTCCTTCAATTACAATGTTTCTTGAACTCGAAAGGATGTTTGAATATTCGCTGAACAGGTTCATAGTCCTGAATCCGGTACCAACAGACGCCCTGAAAACTATCACTTTGGAAGGCTGGTAACGCAAAAGTGCACGGGGTGTAACGATAAGCTTATGCTCGTTATGGTAATCAAGCCTTATGCCTGTCATGATTGTTGCCTCGTTATCGAAAAAGCTCAGGGAATTCTCTGCAAAGACTCCCGGTATTGATTCCTTTTTAATGTATGTTCCTGCATATTTCTTTGTCGCCGTATCGCGGGCGTTAATATTAATCACTTCGTCTATTTTTAGATATTTGTAGCTTACGCCTGTTTTTAGCGAACTGTTCTTCAGCACTTCAAACTCATAAAATCCCATTGCGGAAAAGTTAGTCTGTTTTGCGTCGTAACGGGTCAATCCGTAATTTGAACCCTGTTCATAATATGAAGAATTCAAATACCCCTTCGTTCCACTGGTTTCGGTAAATTGCCTGCTGAAACGGGAATATCCTTCAAAAGAATTTATCTTTACTGATTGTTCATAAGGCTGATGTGTGAAATTCTGCCCGTGGCTTCCTGAAGTGGATTGACCTCCTATGCGTTTTTCATTCCAGTACCTACCGGCAATATTGAATTCAGTTTTGCCCTTTTTGTCGTTGAAATTCCACTTATTATATAACACATAGCGGGTTATAAGCGGATTATCCATAAAGCCGTCTCCGTTATCATCCATCACATTTGATTTCTGCACGGAGTGAAAGCTCAGTATATTATTCCACTTCTTGCTCAAACTGTTTGAGAAATTCAAGTTGAATTGTTTTTCCAGCATTTGATTAACAAAACCGTTGACTAAGAGGCGGTCGGAATTGCTGTAGTCTTTTATCATGACATTCATTATACCGCTTATAGATTCATAACCCTGCAAAACAGTGTTTGACCCTTTGAACACAATTATTTTGTCGATGGAAGTCCCCGGGATGCTGCTGATACCGTACTTAACGTTCAGCCCCGTAAGAAGCGGCAAGTTATCAACTAGCAATTGAGTGTAAACGCCTTCAAGCCCTAGGATCTTCAGCTCTTTTGCATCAGTAATAATATCGGTCACTTCAACCTCAACCGAAGAATTCCGACCAAAGCACCCGGCAAGGTCACAGCAGGCTTCTTTGACAAGCTCGCCTGAGGAAATTACCTCACTCTTTGCATTCAAATTACCAAAGTATGTCGATTTCTTTTGGTCTTCAACTTCAATTGTTGAAGTTGTCAGGTCAGATTCCATTACTATTTCAACATAGTCTTTATCACCAACTTCAATTGTATCTTTTTTGAATCCTGTATAAGTAACAACAAGCCTTTTATCAACTATACTATTGAGAGTTAATTCAAAATTTCCTTTTTCGTCTGTAATAGTACCTTTGGTTGTATTTATCCATTTAACGATAGCAGCATCTAGCGGTTCTTTTTTGTTTTCTCCCTGGGAATATACAATTCCCCTTATGCTTTGGGAGTGTACCATACTGCCCGCCAATATGAAGGCTGTAAATATGATTAATTGAATTATTTTATGACTTTTCATTTTTTAAATATCTAAATTCATTTTTTGTATTCGTTAAGGTACTTTTCTGCATCAGCTTCAAACTTGCTTTTACATCCTTTGCCGCAGAAATAGTATTTCACGCCGTCATGTACGGCAGAAATATTATGGTTGCTGTCATCTTCGTTGCAGGGCATACATTTCAATCCTGAATTAATATATTTTGCAGGTTCTTTCTTAAATGCCATTACGCATCCGTCATTGCAGAAAGAAATTTCTTTATCAATGTATCTAAATGAAGGCGATTCTCCGGACAATTTATCGCCCGTCACCGGGCAAACTCCGGTTGTATCACTTGGAATATCGAAATGTTCCTTAGAAATTGGACTTCCTGTACCTGATAATATATAAGCAAATATGAACGAAGCAATGATGATCATTTTCATAAAAATCTGTATAAAAAGATTTATAAATTATCTGCTTTAAAGCAGAAATAACTATTTTAAATGAGTTTGAGTGTAAGGAGTTTAAATTCTGAGATTTGAAACCGCAAGAAAAATATTAGTAGTCTTAAGTTTGTGAATAGTAACCGGGAAGAATTGTGAGTTCAGAATATGCGGCTTCAAGGTCAATATCACAAAGTTAACATTGTTCTTTTCAACTCCGGCTGTAATTACGGGCATCGTAATATCCTGCTCCATGCTTTTTTCCACGTGCACTTCACAGCAGCTGTCGTTTTTATCTTTTATCTCAACAGCGTGTTCATTTTCTTCTTCAGAGCAGCATGCGCCTTCTTGGCAGCATTCCATTTCGCATTCTGAGTGGCGGCTATCGCTGATCCTGCAATTAATGTGGGCAAGTGCAACGGAGAAATTACCCATTACAAGTAATAGCGCTGCCATTATGATGCGGATCGTATTATTTCTAAGTCTTTTCAATCTGTACAAATATAGTATTTCTGATCACATATTAATATGATATTTGTCAAGATTTTTGAATTTTTGTTAAGTGCATAATTGTCCTCTATTTAAGTGACCTTTTTACACCCAAATCTGTTTTATTGGCAATCAATTTCGATAATTGCTGATGTCTGAATGCAAATGCTGGAAATTACGGTTAAAATACTGATTGTTTATTTGCTCTTCCTGGCGTTTAAGCCATGCATAGACGATTGTTCTTCGGATTCCTGCCACACAGAAGCAATAGAACATTTAGAGCAAAAAACACACCGATATTGGGGATAACGATTATTCACCTTTATTCAATAGCGTTTTTCATCAATAGAAGTGTATCAATTCATTAAATGCCTGCCCTTATTATACTCAGATTTATACTTACCATCGAAATCCATATTTTCACCGCCTCCTCTGTCATAAATTAATTTTAGTAGATCTGTAGTCTTATTTATAGCGAAAAATTTTTTGCTATTGTAATCATTGTGCTGTATAACATGTTTGAATCGACAAAGATATATGTAAAGCAGGAAAGCGTACTTGCCGTGCCTATTTCGGCCATAGAAACCGATGGGGAAACCAAATATGTATTCGTTAAAACCGATGGATTAATTGAGATTGAAGAGCATGAAGAGCACAAAGAAAATGAAAATAAAGAAGCAGGGCATGAAGAAAAAGAACATAAAAGGGAATAGTATTCATAAAGGTAAGAGTAAATTCGGGAATATCTGACGACAATTATATTCAGGTTTTTCCGGTTGATGAGCTAAAAGAAGGCGAGGAAATTGTATCAAAAGGAACGTTTTATTTGAAATCAGAAATGAAAAAAGGCGAACTTAGCGGCGAACACGCTCATTAAAACAGCATAACAATGACACTCGTCATATTATATTGAGTATCCGGTCAGTATTTTTGAATTACAGATTAATAATATTACAACATGAAATACTTAATAATAATTAACGATGCTCCTTACGGAAACGAAAGAGCATACAATGCCTTCAGATTAGCCATGCAGCTTCAGAAAAATAAACCGGAAATTGAAGTGAATGTTTTTTTGATGGCTGATGCTGTAACCTGCATTATTCAGGGTCAGAATACTCCTAACAGCTATTACAATATTGAGCGAATGATGAAGTCAGTTTTGCTTAATAAAGGAAAAATCAGAGTCTGCGGTACTTGCGCCGACGCCAGAGGTATTAAAAATGTTACTTTAGCAGACGGAATTGCAATGAGTACAATGTCTGAGCTCACTGAATGGGTCGTTGAATCTGATAAAGTCATAAATTTTTGAATATGCCTTTGATCGGCAGATCAAAAGCCAATACTTCCAGGCGGCGGGTCACCGGTTGTTTCAGTGCCTTCAGTTGGAGCGTAAGAGTGGGTCATACTGCATCGCTTCTGTGTATTTTTTCTTAAGATGAGATCTGTGTATGAAGGGCACGACTCATTTCCCAATAAACCTGTAACTGTACAAACATTTGCTTCCATTACCTCCGGAGGCATCTCGAAATAAGCCAAAGGCATTGTGGTTTCATTATCATCATAAACATATTTCATGAATCTTCCCCAAATAGGCGCTGCAGCTCTGCCGCCTTGTCCGTATGAGCCTCCGAACTTTATCCGCGGATCGTCAAAGCCCAGCCAGCATCCGGCAACAAGCTGGGGGGTGAATCCAACAAACCATGCATCGGTGTAATCCTGCGTTGTACCTGTTTTGCCGGCAGCGGGGCGGTTGAAGTAACCCCTGATGGATGAAGCAGTTCCGTCATTTACAACATCTTCCATCATATCGCTCATTATATACGCAACACCTTCGCTTATTACCTCCCTTGTTTCGGGAATTACATCTTCGATTATATTTCCGTACCTGTCTTCTATCTTCAGTATTGCATGAGGCTCTACCCAAATTCCTTCATTGGGATAAACTCCAAAAGCACTTGTCATCTCCAGAGGAGAAACTTCTCCGACTCCAAGAGCAAGAGAAAGTACATTGGGGAGCTCAGAGTTAATTCCCATCCTGTGCGCAAGCTTTATGACCTGATCCATAGGAGCTAGCTCCATAGATGTTCTGACAGCAACAACATTAATT
>JAUQWT010000361.1 GCA_030835005.1 Ignavibacteria bacterium
CCTGAATATTATCTGAATTCCCAAGTGACATTACGGGAAGATCATTGGCTTCTATCTTAATAACTGCAAGATCGGTATTTTCATCTGTGCCAATTACTTTTGCGTCGTACTCTCTTTTATCAGTCAAAACAACCTTTATACCGTGATCGCCTGCCCCTTTAACTACGTGATTATTGGTAACAATAAAGCCGTCTTTTGATATAATAACGCCCGATCCACTGCCCATTTGCGGACCTGGATCCGGATTCTGCCCGTCAGGTCCGAAGAAGAACTTGAATGGATCATTACCATCCGGCGGCATCTGCTGAGTATTATCATTTTTCTTTGGCCCTGATTTGACCTCAATATACACTACTGTTGGTGTTACAGATTTGCTTATTTCGATAAACGCATCGTTTAAGCTTTTTACATTTGGATTAACTGTGATAGGCGGAGTTGTGTTGAATTCGATCTGACTATCAGACTGAACAACCTTAACGCCGCTGAAGTTGGCAATCAATACAGCGCCGAAGATGATTGAAAGCAGAACAACAAATCCTGCTGCTATTATGGATTTTCTTGACATGTAATTATTTCTCCTTATGTCTTATTTCTTTCTTAATTGAAACTCTCAAAAATAAAGTAAGAATTCTGCTATATAAACATCTCCTTTGATTCAAACACCTTTTTAGTTTTTAAATAACCTATGTGATCGAAATGAGTTCTAAAATAATTCTCAAAAAAATTATCAATTGCCTTTTCCTGTAATTTGGATATATTAAGGCTCATTAATGAATTATAATTCCCTTCCAATAATAGTTTGATGGTTTTCACGTCTCCGGGGTTTAGCCGGGAATTGTAAAAATATTGATTCTGAGCCGGAATTGCAATAGTTTCTTTAAACAGATCTTCAGAATCCACTCCAAATCCCAATAATCTTAATAACTTGAACTCAAAGTTAAATAACAGATTAACATAGTTTTTAGTTGCATTATCCAGGTAAACAAGTGTATTTGTCAGCAGATCGAACAATTCATGGTTTTCCTGACGGTCAGCTGTTGTCTTGTTTATTAACTCTACTATCCTGAATGAGGTTTCAAGCTTGTCGTAATCACTATGTATGTTCCTGAGTGAGTTAACATAATCTGCGCCAGATATTAAGTGCAAAGTCCTGTTTTCCTTCAAATAGAGAATAATGTTGAGATAACTTAATGACTGTAGAGCACCTCCCCATTTTGACTTTGTGCTTCTAACTCCTTTTGCAATTCCGCGAAGCTTACCAAATGACCTGGAATAGAAAGTAACGATCTTGCTCGTCTCTTTGTAATTATCGCATTTCAGGATTACTGCTTCGGTTTTTACAATTGCCATTTTTGTAAACTATTTGCTGAAAAAATTCTTCAGGAATTTAATCCGGACATTTTTGATTTTATGTTGATATGCTTCTAACTCCCCTATAGGGGGTGAATATCTTATGTATCCCATACAGCTGACGGCAAAAGATTCACTACAGATTAAAATTCATGCTTTAGTGCGCTCAGCATGACAACACTAGTCATCTTCTTTAAGTTTAGGAAGTGTCTGAATATATGATTGAAACATTTGTTTGAGTCCGCCAAAGTTATACGGCGGATAGTGAACTTTATACTCAGTTACAATTGCAGTTATAAGCTCATGCGGCACGAGGTCAAAAGCCGGGTTCATCACGTTAACATTCTTGCCTGTAATTCTTTCTCCTCTTACCATCGTTATCTCATCGGGATCGCGTACTTCAATTTCAATCTTTTCTCCAGTTTCAGCATCAAAATCAATAGTAGTGCCGGGCGCGGCAACGTAGAAAGGAATTTTATGAAACGCGCAGTTAACTGCAAGTGAATAACTGCCTACCTTGTTAACAACATCACCGTTTGAAGCGATCCTATCTGCGCCAATGATAACACAATCTATCTGCTGGTCTTTCATTAGATTTGCAGCCATGGAGTCAATTATCAGGTCATGTTCAATCCCGTTTGCTTCAAGCTCGTATGTTGTGAGCCTCGCCCCCTGAAGCAATGGACGGGTCTCATCAGCGTAAACAAAAATATCCTTGCCCTGTTTTTTTGCAGTGTAGATAACTCCAAGTGCTGTGCCAATTCCGCCTGCTGCAAGTTCGCCTGCATTGCAATGAGTAAGTACAGTTGATTTCTTTCCAAGTAGATCTGCACCGTTTACGCCAATGCGATTGCACATTTCCACATCTTCATCAAAAATTGCATCAGCTTCTCTTAAGAGCAGGTCTTCAATTTCTACAAAATCAGCCTCAGGATTCTCTTCAAAAACTTTCGTCATCCTCTCAAGAGCGTAAAACAAATTTCTTGCAGTAGGCCTGGAATTCCTGAAGCTTTCGATCACTTTATAAAAATGTATCTGGAAATTTTTTCTGTTTTCGGTAGTATAGTGATGAATACCCATTACAACTCCGTATGCGGCGGCAATTCCGATTAACGGCGCTCCCCTTATGCGGAGCGCTTTTATAGCTTCAACAATATCTTTATATTTTTTGGTCTTGAGGTACTTTTCTTTTAAAGGCAGAAGCGACTGGTCAAGGAAAATAAGCTCGTGTTTATTTGTATATTCAAGCTTATCTATCATTATTTCTATTTCCGGATAGTCCTTTAAATTCAAAGTTCTGTCGGCTCAAATGCAGAGAACCTGGTAAACTCGTTAAACCTGTCTTTGATCTGGATATGAGAAAGATCACGCGTTCCTTCAAGAGAAAATTTTTCTACGCAGAATGAAGCAATTGTACTGCCGAAGATCACGGCGCGCTTCATATTTTCGAATGAAATATCATCTGTTTTCGCTATATAGCCAATGAATCCCCCTGCAAAGCTATCACCGGCGCCGGTTGGATCGTATATTGATTCAAGCGGATATGCCGGAGCGCTAAACAGCTCATTTTCGTAAAACAATAATGCGCCATGTTCGCCTTTTTTTATTATAACTATCTTAGGTCCGAAGCTCTGGATCTTCTTGGCCGCTTTGAAAAGGTTAGCTTCTTCTGAGAGCTCTCTTGCTTCAGAATCATTAATAATGAATACATTGATATGTTTAAGAACATCTATTAAAGCATCTTTTTTGCCGGATATCCAAAAATTCATAGTATCAGCAACAATGAGTTTAGGGCTTTCCATCTGCTGAAATACTTTCTTCTGAAGCTCTGGATTTATGTTACCAAGGCACAGGTAGCGGCTTTTCTTAAAGCTCTCTGGTACAACGGGATCAAAATCTGCGAATACATTCAGCTCTGTAACCAGGCTCTCGCGTGAATTGAGGTCGTAATCATACTTGCCGTGCCAATGGAAAGTTTTGCCTTCTTCTATAATCTGAAGCCCTTCAAGATCAATCTCGCGTTCTTCAAAATACTCTAGTTCGATTTTAGGGAAATCCCCGCCAACAACTCCAACAAGCCTGACAGGCTGCACAAAATAAGATGCAGCAACAGAAATAAAAGTCGCAGAGCCTCCCAGTGTTCTTTCAGCTTTTCCGAACGGTGTTTCAATTGTATCAAGTGCCAGTGAACCGACAACAAGTAAAGACATTTATTCTCCTTTAGTTTTGGGGTTAAGCAAACATATAATAGTAATAGTCTGCAAATTAACTAACTGTGATTTGAAATAAAAGAAACTAATTTTTGCAGTAAGTTATGGGTACTCGAGGCTTTCATAGCAAATCTGTATGATTCAAAATCAGGAAAATCAACTGATCTTCGATATTGAAATTTCGTTTAATCAAAAACAAGTCGAGCTTTTAGAATCAAAGTCCACAGGAAACTAAACTTCATTTTTACTCTGATTCATCGAAACATACTTCTGGAAACCTCAGAATTATAGATTATCAGCAATAAACTCACTTTTTTGCAGTATTGATTAGACAAATCTATTAACATAATTTACCTTCAAACGAAGTCAAATAACGAACTTGAAATTAATGACAAATCATTCTATTTTTAATGTACACAAATCCACAAAGAAAATGAATAAAATTCTGAGAATATATGCATTCTTGATGTTGGTTGTGCTGGTTTATTCAGGATGTAATTCCCCCACCTACGAGATAATAGAAGTTGAAGAACCCATAGAAATCAAAGAAGAAACAAAGACACCCGTTACAGAGATCAAGGAAGACATCAAACCCCCCGAGAATAAGTTCAATGAAAAAACTGTAATTGCCAGAAACTATATTATACAAATTGGTGCATTCAATGATGTGGTAAATGCTTCTAAATTTACTCAGTATGCAAAGAGTATTATTGGAGAAGATGAAGTATCTTATAAGGAAAATGACGGCATGTATAAAGTGAGGCTAAAACCTCTGGATTCAAGGATGGAGGCTTTGGAATTACTTAATAAAGTGAAGGATTTGGGTTTTATGGACTCTTTCTTGATTGAAATCACATATCTGAAGCAGGAAAATAAGTGATTATTATTACTTGAATTTAAGTTTTATTATAAATAATTTACGTTGAAATTTATAGAATCAGCGCGGTAAATATATAGTAAAGTAATACTTCTTAAAAATTTAGTAGGGAATATGCAAGCTATGAAATTAAGACATTTCTATATAGCAGTATTATTTATTATTTTGCCTTACTTGATAGGCTGCGGGTCAGGCTCGTACAATATAGAACAAGGCGATTACAAAGATTCAACTAAGTTCCAATCCACTGGGGCCAAATTGAAGAACTTCTACAAAATTCAAACTCCACCTAAATTAACATTACAGGTTTCCGGCGGGTTAAATCTTGGAATGGCAGAACTGTCATCAAATTTCCAGAATAACTTTGATTCACTTCAGTTCTCACATGGATTAAACTTTGGAGTCAAAAATGGCTATGGATTTATGCTGATAGGAAAGATCCCTCTGCATAAAAAAGGAAATGTAAGACTAAATGTTTCTGCCGGATTTGACCGGTTTCAAAGTGATTTCCTTGCTTCTAAATCTAAATTCGGTGATGTAAGTTACAATGTTATCAGTTTTGGCGCAGGTATCGAGAATTCATTCAATCCTACTTTCAGATTGAAGCCATACGTAGCACTCGAAATCACTGGAAACATGATCTCCGGTAAGGCAAATATGATTAATCAGACAACCAATAGTACCAGAGTTGTTACTATTACCAATTCGTTCAGGATTGGTTATAAGATCTACGGCGGAATTGAGTACATGTTTAATAATAAAGTAGGTGTCAATTTTGGAATAAAACTCACGAATTCTAATCAAATTCTCAAACAAACCAAGACAAGCAGTGACCCGAATGAAGTTCCTTTAAGGGATAAGAAAGATGATTCAGGCACAATAGAGTTTGGAGGGTTTAAGAATTTCATCTTTACATCATTCTATATTGGAATGAACTTCTATTTCGGGGTTAAAGATATAGTTTATCAGTTCAACAAATAATACCAATTATATGAAAAGCAATATCGTAAAAAAGTTAATTCCGGGTGTTCTTATGGTGATGTTAGTTTCGTCACAGCTTTACACTCAGGTAACTCAGACAAAGAGATATATGGTTGTTAGAAGTACGCCTTCTTACACTTTACAGCTAAACCTTGATTATAACCAGTCAGTTCTTGAGCTTTCTGGTGCTTATAATGATGATTACCAGTCAAGAACAGTTTATGATGGTGAGTCTTTTGGAGCTGATAAAGGATACGGTGCAAGTATTCTCTCAAAGATCACGTTGAATGAGAGAGGCAGTATCAGGTTCACTCAATCATTAACGTACAACAGAATTCTATCCTATACGTTTGGCACGAAGACAACAATTGCTGATAATGGAAAAGCCAATTATAATTGTTTTACCGGCGGCCTGGGGCTTGAATATAATTTCACTCCAGCTCACAGATTTAAGATATATATGGGTGGAGAAATTAATGCAAGTATGATAAACGGTGATGTGAAAGTATGGTTCGAAAACCGGGGCGGCACACCTTATGATGAAAGCTACAAAGTTTCTAACAGTTTCCGAATGGGTTATGGTCTTATGGTTGGATCAGAATACCTGGTAAACGAGAATTTCGGATTGAATATTGGTGCAAGGATAATTAACGCAAATGCATTCTTAAAAGATGCAACAGGCACAAACGCAGATACTGAGTTCAAATTAAGGGATAAAGCTGATCCGAATCTGAAATTCGCAGGTGCCAGAAATAAAAGTTTTTCGTTCTATTCTATTATGGCCGGAGTTAATTTTTACTTTGGCGTTAAAGAGAAAAGATATAAATTGAATTAGGGAAGATCTTTCAAGATTTCTAGGGTTAACTGAAATTGTCATGTTTTGGTTGACCTTTTTTTTTGGGGAGTGCTGGAAGAAATTCTTAACCGCTATATTCTAAAAGAATTATCGTTTCTTCTTAACTTATCTCTTTACAAGTCTTGTTTTTTTTAAGATTATAAGTTATATTGATTTAGAAAAATATGCTGAAATCCGTTAAGTTATATCTGTTAATTATTTTACCTGCAATTGCAGTTATTCTTAATGGTTGCAGTTCAGGAGAATATGATATTGATGAATACAAAGTAGATTATACTGAAAAAACTGTGAAGGCCGATACGATTAGGAAAGTAACGGTTAAAGAAGACAAGATTAAAGAAGACAAAACAGATCTTACAAGAGATTCTTACATTTATATCGTTCAGATAGGTGCTTTTTCCATTCCTTCAAATTTTGAGAGATTTTTGACCAGAGCAAAGCAAACTCTTGGCGAAGGTGTTTATTTCGATCAATCCGGGGGATTATATAAGATCAGAATAGGCAGTTACACCAACCGTGCCGAAGCGATCAAGTACATGGAGTTTGTCAAAACCAAGGGTTATTATGATGCTTTTGTAATTACCAGAAAGAAATAGCATTTAAAAATCTTGATGATAAGAAAACACTTCTGCATATTCCTGTTAATTCTTATAAATACTGCTCTTGTCTTGGGGCAGGATGATAATTCAAGTCCTGTTTCATCCAGAGATACTTCTTACAGTATGATGGCTAATACCCGTATTATGAATATGATTTTGCCGGGCAAAGCCCCGTACTTAACCCTGCAGCTCAGCTTTAATTACAATATAGGACATATGGACCTTGCAGGAAATGAGAATACACTCTTCAGGAAGAGTGAATTTGTAAATGGCAGCAATTTCGGAACACGATATGGTTACGGTGCAAACCTAACAGGCAAAATCGCATTACACAAGCAAGGCAATATAAGAGTGAATGTGACCGGCGGATTTAACAGATTTCAGAGTAATTTTGTTATTTCAGTTTCACCGGAAGGAAAAGTTGCTTATAATGTAATATCTGCCGCTTTAGGAATTGAAAATAATTTTACACCCAATAGAAAATTCAAGCCTTTTGTAGGTATAGACTTCATGGCAAATTTCATCAGCGGTGAGGCAACTTTTAGTACAGATACAACAGATTTCACTGTTAAGATCAAAAATTCTATCCGGTTTGGCGCAGCTTTGAATTTAGGATTTGAGTACGCTTTGAACAATAATTTCGGTGTAAACCTTGGTTATAGAATTGTCCATGCAAATATCATTGGCAGAGAGTCCAAAGCTTCAACAAATCCGGCAGAGACCAGCTTGAATGATGAAAAGAACAATACGGCAGAAATTATCCCCTATGCAGGCTGGAAACAGTTTCTGTATAGCTCGTTCTATGCAGGCTTTAACATATATTTCGGGATGAAGAATAA
Source organism: Ignavibacteria bacterium (assembly GCA_030835005.1). Classification (GTDB taxonomy): domain Bacteria; phylum Bacteroidota; class Ignavibacteria; order Tepidaquicellales; family OLB5; genus OLB5. The sequence continues at coordinate 7,713 of JAUQWT010000361.1, forward strand.
AAAGTAATGCAGAATTTAATTAAGAAATTTTCGGGTTTGGTTCTAATGATGATTTTTTTCATCGTCAGCAATCTGCATTCACAGGATACATCAATTACAATAAAGTATGATACTACGATCACCAATAAATCCAAGATCATCAGGATAGTAACTGTACGTACGCTGCCTAAGTTCATCCTTCATTTCAATGCCGGGTATAATTCCGGTGCTATGGAGCTGACGAGCCATAACGGCGGTTACAGCAGAAACGATTTCAGTGAGGGCAAAAACTACAGTGCCAGACATGGATTCGGGTTCAATCTTGTTGGCAAACTGCCGCTGAGTAAAAAAGGGAATTTCTGGCTGGACATCATTGCCGGATTTGACAGGTTCCAAAGTGATATATTTGCAAAGAACACGGAAGAAGGAAAAGTTTATTACAATTCGTTCAATGGCGGTGTAGGGATTGAATATAATTTCACACCAACTCACAAGGTTAAATACTACTTCGGAGCAAATCCGCTGGTGAGTCTTATCTCAGGAAAATCAGAATTGATCAACCCTGATAATAACAGGGTTGATATCAAGATCAAAAACAGTTTAAGGATCGGCTACCAGGCATTTTTTGGTTTGGAATATGCCTTTGATAAGAACTTCGGGCTGAATTTCGGATTAAGGTTTACTCACGCAAATCTTCTTTTGAAAAAGTCTGAAGAACCTGTTGAGGATCCGAGTGTAAGCCCTCCTTCCACTACAGTTGGCCTGAATGATGATGCTACTACTTCAGCGAATCCTATACAATTTGCCGGCTGGAAGCAATTTGCATATTTCAGCGGCAGTATCGGTTTAAGTTATTTCTTCGGAGTCAAAGAGCAGAGATTCAAGCTTCCTGAATAGTGAGTGTTTGAACTAAACTAAAAGCGGCAATCGCCGCTTTTTTTGTTAAAATTTTTCAGCAATTTGAAGATCACTTCTTCTTTGTAAATTTCTTCTTAAAAATATGCTTCACCGAGTCATCAAGCCTCTCAACGGGTATTATGCTTAATCCTTTTTTTATTTTATCTGAGATTTCCTTAAGGTCTTTTTCATTTTCTTTAGGGATCAAAACTGTTTTGATGCCGCTTCTTTGAGCTGCAAGCAGTTTTTCGTTCAGTCCGCCTATTGGCAGGATCTCCCCTCTCAAAGTAATTTCGCCCGTCATAGCAACATCGCTGCGGGTTGGATTGCCTGTAAGTGCCGAGATCATGGCAATTGCCATTGTGATGCCTGCCGATGGTCCGTCTTTGGGAATGGCCCCTTCCGGTATATGAACATGAATTTCTTTATTGCTGAAAAAGTTCTTTGGCAGCCCGAACTTCGCAGCGTTTGAGCGGATAAA
>JAUQWT010000362.1 GCA_030835005.1 Ignavibacteria bacterium
GAGAACCCGAACCGCTTGGCGCAAAATCTGTTACAACTCCTGTTGCTGATCTCTGCTTTATTACTCCGCCGCTATTTGTAACCAAGTACCTGTTATAAACCGAATCATATGTTACGCTTTCGGGGCTGGTATATTGAGAAAATGCGAAGGATGAGAGAATTAAAGATGTAAAAATGAGGACAATTGTGTAGTATCTGCTCAACGCTGCTCCGGTATGTTTAGTTAATAATAGCCATAAAAATAACTTAAACTTTGATATATAAAAACATTAAAATCTTTGTCATTTAATTCAATTGTGAAAGAAAAGGAACTTTCCCAAACCCATGTTGCCACGACTTTTATGTCGAAGAGTAGATGACGAAGCTGAATCGGCTTTAGCCGCTAATGTTACTTTAAAAATACTTAAGAGTTTATCGGGATCTTTGTTTTGGCAACTTTGATTTCTGCAACAGAAACCCCGGCATTCATTCAAATTAGAACACCGGGATATGAGTTAAACAAATTGATCTCCTAAGATCACTTTACTAACATCATCTTTTTAACCTCTGTAAAATCGCCTGCTTCGATTCTATAAAAATATGTACCGCTCGAAAGATTCGATGCATTGAACAAAACTTCGTAATTCCCTGCATTCATTGTTTCGTTTACGAGTTCAGTAATCAGTTTCCCTGCAATATCAAATACCGATATCTTCACTCTGTTTTGTTTGGCAATTGAAAATGAAATTGTGGTTGACGGATTGAACGGATTTGGATAATTCTGTTTTAGCCCAAATCCTTCAGCAATATTGTTGTTATTGTTGCCCATGCCAACAAGCTGCTGAGAATATTTAATTGTAGTTGTTTTCGATCCGGTCTGTGCGGATACGTAAATGCTTCCGTTGTTATCTACTTTGATTGCCACAGGATCGTTGTAACCGCCGACATTGTAATTATCCTGCCACAAGAGATTACCTGAAGACCCGTTGAGTTTCATGTTAATCAGGAAATTGCCTCCGTTTGAAGAGATTGTTATATAAACATTTCCTGTGGTGTCTGCAGTAAGGGACTTGGGATAAATCGATGAGTTTGCTGAGGTGTGCGTCTTCTGCCACTGGGTGCCTCCGGCTGTATTGTACTTTATCAAAATATTTCTTGAATCGATATCTCCTGAAAGATACGTCATCCCTGCAACAAAAACATTTCCATATCTATCAGTACAAATTGAGGTCGGTACATCCCATGAATCAGCAGTGCCGTTGTAGCGGTGATTCCACATCTGCGAGCCGTTAATACCGGAATACTTCTGGGTGAAGAAATCCCAGCCGCCACCGGTACTGTAGCTTTGGCCGGTTACAATTACGTCACCGCTTAGATCCACAGCCAGTGCATGTACTTCATCCGGATTGTTGCCCGTCTCAGGGTTATTATAACGGGATTCCCACACCTGAGAACCAGTTGACTGGTTTATCCGTATTGTAGCATAATCTGACCCGGTTCCAGTTCCGGTACTTATTCCTGTAATTATGATATCACCGTTTGGACTCTGTTTCATATCTATAAGATCATCGTAGGAATTTGCAATCCCGTTGTATCGTGCCGTCCATAATTGTGAGCCGGTTGATGAGTATTTGATAACAACATAATCCGTCAACGTGCCTGCTCCGTAACTTGTACCTCCGGCATAAACATTTCCAAGATTATCAACAAGTATTTTTTTCCCCAGGTCATCAAAGCTTCCCGGGCCGTTATATCTTGCTATCCATATAACAGATCCGCTTGAATTATATTTAATCGTAGTTATATCCCTGTAATTCTGAATGGTATCAATAGTAGTACCTGTCACGTAGATATTTCCGCTGTTATCAACTGTAATGGCTTTTGCTTCATCGTCACCGTTCATCATTCCGCTGTGTATTGCCGTCCATAGTAAAACGCCGCCCGGATTAAGCTTGTGTGTAAAGTAGTCATCTGCGTTTCCGGGACTGCGGTTCCTACCTGTAACGTAAACGTTCCCCAAGTTATCAACTGTCATATCGGCTGGAATGTTGTAGTTCCAGTTCGGATTGCTGTACTGGTAAGCCCAGTCCAATGTTTGTGCAGCTGCTTTATTGCCAGATAAAAAGGCGAAAGTTAATATCAGGATGGCTATTAAGTTTGATGTTTTCATTTTTTGAATCCTTTCTTTTTTTGTTTATCAATTTTCAACTGATTCAAAAATAGACTATGTAGTCCTTCAAAAAAAACGAAATTTTGCCTATTTTTAGCAATAAATCATATGAGAATTTCCAAATTCTTTGTATTTTTTGTTAAGAATATATATTTTATGTAAATTATTTTTAGTAGTCAATGATTGTAAGTGATGATTTGTACAAACTGGTCAAATCTTTAAGTAAGACCGAAAAAGCCTATTTTAAGAAATACTCGAAACTTCACGTTTTGGGTGATAGTAATAATTACGTTAAGTTATTTGATTTCATTGCAAGTATGCATGGATATGATGAAGATCTTCTGAGGAAGAGATTTCAGAGTGAAAAGTTCATAAGGCAACTATCTGTTGCGAAGAACTACCTTTATAATTCTATTCTTCGTTCACTCAAAGCTTACAGGAAAAGTAAAAAGAAACGTGATGAAGCCAAAGAACTTATAGATGACATTACAATTCTCATCGAGAAAAGACTGTTTTCCCAGGCTGAAAAACTCTTAAGAAAGTGCAGGAAGATCTCCCAAAAGTATGAAGTGTATTCGCAATTGCTGCAAGTTCTGGTAGCTGAATCCAAAATTGCAATTGCGCAGCGCTCTTATGATGAAAAAACTGATAAGATTCTGGAGCAAAACTATAATGAGCGCACTAAGATCCTCGGCATCTTAAAGAATGCCTTTGAATTCGACCTGCTTGAATATAACATAACTTCACAAATCACCAGGCATGCAGATTCGAAAGATAAAAAATATCTGGGCAGGATCAAAGAAATAGTTTCAAATGAAATACTCTCTTGCGAAGAAAATGCAATTTCCCTCACTGCAAGGCTGAAGTATAATCATATTCACGCTACCTATTTTTATGCAACAGAAAATCTGGAAGAAAGCTATAAATATCTCTCGCGTGAAATTGAGATACTCTCAGAAAAAAGAGAAATGCTTGAAGACAGGCTTATCGATTACCTGATACTGCTTTCTAACAGACTTTTGATATCTCTTGAGCTAGGAAAGTACAATGAACTTGAAAAAAATATCATACACATAAGAAGTGAGCTTGGCAGGAAGGAAGTCTCAGGGAATGACAGGCTGAAGTTCTACATAATTAACAATTCTTATCTAATAGAGCTCAATTACAAAAACAGGATCGGCAGATTCTCAGAGACACTCGAAATTTACAGGGCATACTCAAAGTTGATAAGGCCGTTCGGCTATAAAATGATAAAAGCAGATGAATTCTGGCTGAATAATACACTATCGCACGCATATTTCGGTTTGGGAGAACTGGATAAATCACTGGAATATCTTAACAGGCTTATAAGTGACCCTGAAGCAGATCAAAGGTATGGAAATATCCTTTTTGCAAAGCTATTCAGTCTGATTCTGCATTATGAAATGGGAAACATTGACCTGCTGGAATATCTGATCAAATCAACCTATAGGTACATACTTAAGCGAAAGAAACTTTACCGGTTTGAAATTCTGATATTCGGTTTCCTGAAAAAGCTTCCAGATGCAATTACAGAAAAGGAGCTGAAAGAGAAATTTTCAGAACTTAAGGCGATGCTTACTCGGCAAATTAACGAGCATTCCGTAAAAGATGCCTTGAAATATTTTGATTTTATCTCCTGGCTGGATAGCAAGATTGAATCCCGCCCGCTGTCAGAAATAATTGCCGGAAAATTGTAATCGGAATTTACCTGTAACTTATCTCCGGATATCATTAATTTGTATTATGATAACTGAAATCACATTCAAAAGCAAGAAATACAGATTTGATCTTTCCAAACCATTGGATATATCAATACCACTTGAGTTTAACGGAGCTCAGCCCAATATTTATGATGCAGACAAAGCAGTATCAAAACCTTGCGAATTAGGCACGTTTATTGGGGATACACGGCAGGGAGGGAGCTGTAATTTTGAAGAATACAGGTTTATAGCGCACTGCAACGGTACGCATACCGAGTGTGTTGGCCATATTACTGATGAAAGAGTTTCTATACATACATCCTTAAAAGATGTATTTATACCTTCAACTCTTATTACTATAGAGGCCCAAACAGCAAATGAGTCAGCCGATTCATACGATCCTGTAAAGAATGCTGATGACCTGATCATTTCTGAAATTTCACTAAAGAATGAATTGATG
>JAUQWT010000363.1 GCA_030835005.1 Ignavibacteria bacterium
AAATAACTATATGGGCATTGATGTAGGCAACGATGCAGCTCCTTCAACAGGTGATTTGGATTCAGACGGCGATATGGACATGTTAATTGGGAACCGACTCGGAGAATTGCATTTTTACAGGAATACCGGAACGCAATCAACCCCAAATTTTGTGTTTGTAACTAATAGTTATGCCGGAATTAATGCGTTTCAGAATTCTGTTCCCTGCATTACAGATATAAATGGCGATGGGGATAAAGATCTATTCATGGGTAACACAAAAGGCGGACTTTATTATTATGAGAATTGGGATGTGTTTGGCTTACAGCAAATCGGCAATGAGATCCCGGGAAGATATGAACTTGGGCAGAATTATCCTAATCCGTTTAACCCTGTGACAAATATCGGATTTCGGATATCTGATTTCGGCTTTGTATCATTAAAAGTGTACGATGTAACAGGAAGAGAATCAGCCGTTCTGGTTAATGGTAATTTAAAGCCAGGAATTTACAACATAGATTTTGACGCAGGGAATTTAGCTAGCGGGGTCTATTTATACCGGCTTAGCGCAGGAGATTTCACTCAGGTGAAAAAAATGGTCCTCGTGAAGTGAGAAAGTGAAAGTAAAAGAGCAAAAAACTTTTATCATGTGTCAAGTATTTCCTAACGAGTAAGCAAGGTTGTACTTCTTTAAATCAATTTTAGATCCTTAAGAACTTTTTTCAGCAATTCTCTATTATGTTTTGAAATTCTCACAAGCGGAAGCCTTAAGACTTCATCAATCATTCCCATCATATGTAATGCTGACTTAACTGGTATCGGATTAGACTCAATGAAATTTGCTTTCATCAGATCAAAAAGTCTATAATGCAGAGCTTTTGCACCGGTCAAATCTCCTTTCAGGGCACATCTAACCATATCCGAAAACTCTTTCGGAACTTCATTTGAAATGACGCTGATAACTCCGTCACCACCTAAGGTAACAATGGGCAGTGTCAAAGAATCCTCGCCGGATAGAACTGAAAAATCCTTCGGAGCATGTTTGATTATCTGCATTATCTGTTCAAGGTTGTTTGAAGCCTCCTTAACTGCAATAACATTTTCAACTTCTTCAGCAAGTCTTAGGGTAGTTTCGGCAAGCATGTTTGAAGCAGTTCTGCCGGGAACATTGTAAAGAACAACCTTAACATTACATTCTTCTGCTATCTTTCTGAAATGCTGAAAGAAGCCTTCCTGTGTTGGTTTGTTATAATACGGACCCACAAGTAGCACAGTATCAATGCCAATTTCTTTGGCATCGAATGTAAGCTCAATAGAATCATTAGTTGAGTTTGTACCAGTCCCTGCTATCACAGGAACTCTGTTTGCGGCTTGTTCGAAGACTATTTGAATGACTCGTCTTCTTTCATCACGCGTCATTGTCGCAGATTCACCTGTTGAACCGCATGGAACGAGGAATTCAACCTTATTTTTAATTTGCCAATCAACAAGATTGCGGATAGACTGTTCGTCAATAGTCCCGTTCTTCTTGAATGGCGTTACAAGAGCAGTACCGGTTCCGTGTAGTTTTTTCATGTCAATAATTTGAAAAGTTACGAAAGAAAATCGTGAATGAATTATGTTGTTACAAATTTACTTCTAATAATATACTTAAACAATTTAGAAAGGAAGTTCTATCATACAAACAAGAATTATGGTGTTAATTGCTTTGTCCCAAATAATCCCGTCAGGTCTGAGGATCTGACGGTACATGCACAAGAGAATTTGGATATTGCTTTTACACAATTTAGAAATCGAGATTAATTGAAAATAAAAAAGGACGGTTAGATCATCCGTCCGCACAAAACTTAGAATATTGCACGCTCATTTATTTTTAAGCAATCTTCTGAGAATCGCTTCCTGTTTGAGTTCATTCAGCTGCGGCTGTGCACGATAGCCGGAGTACAATCCGGGTTTTGTAATAGATTTTGATACATTGGTTGCTGCCGTCAATATTACATCATCGCATATAGAAATGTGCCCAACTATACCAACTTTACCGCCTATCATGCAGTTTCTGCCTATTTTCGTGCTACCGGCAATACCTGATTGGGCAGCAATAACAGTATTTTCGCCTATTTCAACATTATGGGCTATCTGGATCATGTTATCAAGTTTAGCACCTTTATGAATGATGGTTTCGCCAATTGTTGCTCTATCAATTGAGCAGTTGCTGCCGATCTCAACATCATCTTCAATTACAACTATTCCCTTTTGGGGTATCTTCTGAAATGTACCGTCAGAATTTTTAGCCTGACCGAATCCATCGCTGCCGATAACAGTTCCGGAATGGATAATCACCCTGCTTCCGATCTTACAACCGTTATAGATTGTGACATTAGGGTAGATCAGTACATCATCACCAATTTCTGCCCCGGCTAAGATAACTGTATTGGGCAGTATGCTCACTCTTTTTCCGATTTTTACTTTTGCGCCAACAAAAGCATTAGCTCCAATGCGGACCTCTTCATTTGAAATTTCAGCTGATTCATTTACTTCAGCAGAGTCGTCAATTCCAACTTTCTGCAATTCGGTTTTTGGTGAGAATCTATCAAGAAGCTCAAGAAATGCCAGGTAAGGGTCTTCTACTTTTATAAGCGGAACGATTCGGCTATCCAGCCTCTCATACTGGGAGCTGATGAATCTTTTTGAAACTATCACGGCACCTGCAGAAGTCCCGCTGAAAAACTTTTCATACAGTGGATTAGAAATAAAGGTTATTTCGCTAGGTTTGGCAGATTCTATCTTACCTATACCGGTAATTTCAAGCTCGCCATCGCCAATAAGCTCGCCGCCAATAAGATTTGCAACATCCTGAAGTTTCATAGAATTAATAGACCGGTTTATTGAGTCTCCAGCTTCTTGATAACTTTCTGGGTCAGGTCATACCTATCATTCATATACAGAAGCATTAACTGGCTTGAGCGGTCAATAACAAAATCATAGCTGCCTTCTTTTGCAATATCCTGAATTGCTTTAAAAACCCTATCCTGAACAGGCTTCATAAACTCAGATTGTTTCTGGAAATACTCGCCGTTTTCTCCGAACTTCACCTGCTTGAAATCCGCAATTCTTTTTTCCTGAGTCTTAATTTCATCTTCCTTTTGCAGCCTTACCTTTTCAGTCAATATCAGCTTTTTCTTATCAAAGTCATCCTTCAAAAAAAGAAGGCTGTCGTTAAGTGACTGCAGTTCTACTTTCCATTTCTGAACAAGATTATCAAGATTTGTCTGCGCGTCTTTTGCGTCCTGAAGGTTTTCAAGGATCACCTTTGAGTCAACGTAACCGATCTTCTGCTGCGCATATACGGAAGAAGAAAGAAAAATAAGAGACGATATGAGAATCCATTTTAATTTCATTTGCTGAGTATTAGATTTGATAAAAAGTAATGCTGTAGAAAGTAAACAATTACTTAAGCTTATCAAGAACTTTGAAAGTGATATCAATTTCTTTATCGCCGTATATCAATCCATCAGAGGCCTTATCAAATATCATGTTATATTTCAACTCTTTGGCAAGCCCTTCAATCGCTTTGGTGATCTTCTCTTTAACCGGTTTAAATAATTCTACCTGGAGATCATATAGCACTTTCTGAATATTCTGCTTATAAAGCGCAAGTTCCTGGTCCAATACTTGAACCTCTTCCTGCATAGCACCTAATTCGGTCTCAAGAGATTTTATCTGGTCAGCATTCAGCTTACCGGCTTCGATCTGCTTTTGTGCATCAGCATATTTTTCTTTGAAAGCATCGGCTTTAGTCTTAATATCATTCTCTTTTGCTGTTATCGTATCAACGTAGTATTTTTGCTGCTCTTCGAGCTTCTTCTTTACTTCCTGAGCCTCCGGAAGCTGGTTTATTATAACTTCGCTATCAACAAATGCAATTTTTACCTGTGCATTTACAGTTAATATCCCAGCAATCAGAAATATCAATGCAATTACTGTCTGTTTCAATTAATTCTCCTTTAGTGTTATTATTATGATTAAATTTCTTCTCTAAAATCCTTTGCCGAACTGGAAATGGAACAGCCATGAAGGGTCTTGGCCATCAACTACTTTTCTGTCAAAACCATATCCCAGATCAAATCCGATTATCCCAACTGCAGGCAGCATTAATCTTGCGCCAAATCCAACCGATCGTTTCAGATCAAGCAAATCAGCAACTTTGAAACTTGGCCACAGGTTTCCGGCTTCAGCAAACATAGTCAAGAATATAGGGATTGGGTCCTGTGAAACTGAATATCTGAGTTCAACACCATATTTCATCAGGAAACGTCCTCCAACAGGATTACCGGCTATGTTGACCGGGCCAAGTGTTCTATCGTCGTATCCCCTTAAAGCAACCGTATTGTATGTCAATCCGCTGCCTCCCATGAAGAAAAGCTCATTTGGGGGAACATAGTTATCACTTGACAGACTGCTGATACTTTCAATATCAAAGTTTGAAGCCAATACCAGCTTTCCTGAATTATCAAGACTTTTGAAAGCTTCTGTCTTGAATCCGAGCTTGTAGAAGTTTGTTGTTCCCAAAAGGTTTGCACCTGCTACTTCTGCTGAGAGTGTTACTTTGGAGCCAACTGAAGGAAAAATCGGGCTGTTGGTGGAATTTCTTGAAATTACCTGCCCTATGCTGAACTGGCTTCTGAGTCCGGTTTCATATATACCCGCACCTTGAATCACATTAGTTCTCTGGAATTTCAAGAACCAGTCTCCCCTGAAATAATCATCGGGGAATTTGAATCTTCTGCCAATATTAAGAGTTGAGCCGGTTTCCTGAATTTCGTATGTATAATTCTGTTTTGTATCATAAACATCTATACCTGCAGATGTTGGAGTATTAAACAACCAGGGTTCTGTGAAACCTATCCTGAAAGTTCTGTACGTTCCTTCAGTTCCGAAATCCCATTGTAGTGAAAGTATCTGCCCGGCACCGCCGGAAAGAGGGTCAGTGATATCAAAATTATTAAAAGTTAAACCAAGGCTCCCCGAAAATCCAAAGGTCTGGCTGTAGCCAACAGATGCGTTGAGCTGATCAGATGAGCGCTCTTCAACAACATAGACCAGATCCACAGTACTATCGTTTCTTTGCACAAAATCATAGTTCAAGACTTCGGGATTAAAGTAATTCAACTGAGACATCTGCTGCATGCTTCTGACCATTGCAGTTTTGTTGAAATACTGTCCCGGGATTGTGAAAAGCTCTCTGCGGATTACTTTATCCTGAGTTTTTGTATTACCCGAAAAAGAAATCAGGCCTATCCTGTACTGCCTGTTTTCGGAAACATCGATCTTTAGATCGACAACGTTATTTTCTTTGGGGTTTTCTTCTATATTTGCCTGGAAACCGAGATAACCGTTATCGAGATAAAGCGAGGCGATATCGGTTTGGCTTTCGTTGCCCCTCAAATTCTGATTAAGTTTAATAGAGTTATATATATCACCCCTTTTGAAATCAAGCTTTTCCCTCAGCAGGGTATCGTTATAAACTGTGTTTCCCACAAAGTCAATATTGCCGACCTTATAGCGCGGCCCTTCTTTAACTTTTATGATTATATCTATATCTTCCTTATTGTTTTTGTACTGCAGGTCATCCTCAACGATTTCGGCATCTTTATAACCGTTCTCTTTGTAATACTGTAGTATGAAGTTTTTATCCTTTTCGTAGTCTTTTCGGTTAAACCTAGCTTTATCCCAAAATTTCCACCACTTTCTTTCAGCAGTTTCTTCCATCGCCCCTTTAAGATCAGATGACGAGACTTTTGAATTGCCTGTGAATCTGATCTTTCTTACACTGATCTTTGAACCTTCATTTATCTTAACTCTAAGCTGCGCCTCGTTGAACGAATTTACAAATTGGTCAACTTTAACTTCGGCAAGCGGGTATCCTTCACCTTCATAGAGCTTCACAAGGTTATACTCTATATCTTTAACGGTCTGTTGAGTAATTACCTGTCCTTCTTCAAGCGGTATCTTTTCTTTGAGATCTTTATCACTGAATTCATCATTGCCTGAGAATTTTATGTTATCAAGCTTTGGGAGTTCTTTCACTTTTATGATAAGATATGCTCCGTCTCCGACCTTTTTATCAACCAAGATCTCAACATCTGAAAAAAGCCTCATATTCCACAAATTCATTATCGCCTGCTGAGTGGCCTCAGAAGGGACACTTATCTCATCGCCGATCTTGAGCCCGCTGTTTGAAACAATTATCCTGGAATCATAAAACTTATTCCCTTCAACCGAAACAGAAAGAATTCTGTAAGTCCTTGGTCCATCCTGGCAAAAGCTTTCGGAAGAGACGATGATTAACAGGGCTAAAACCGGGAAGATCAATCTTTTTATATATAACATTAAGCTTTTTTCTTTTTTTGAATTTGTTTAGTGGTCATACCGTATCTTCGTTCACGGTTCTGGTAAGCAACTATCGCATCATACAATTGGGTACGGCGGAATTCCGGCCAAAATGTTTTATCGAAATAAAATTCTGTATAGGCTGATTCCCAAAGAAGGAAATTGCTGATCCTGAAATCGCCCCCTGTCCTGATAAGAAGGTCGGGGTCAGGGATGCCTCCGGTAACGAGGTAAGTTGAGAAAGCAGATTCGTCGATTTCTTTAAGGCTGATCTTTGTATTTTTAATATCCGATGATATTTTTTTGACGGCATTCAGAATATCCCATCTGCCGCTGTAACTTAAAGCTAAAACCAAGGTTAGCCCCTTATTGTTCCTTGTTTTCTCTATAGCTTCCTGTAATTCCTTTAGCACCTGAGGAGGCATAACAGACATATCCCCTACTGCAATCAAGCGAACGTTATTTTCGTGCAGTTTATCGGTTTCACTTTTTAAAGACCTGATAAGCAGACGCATTAAGATCGCGACTTCAGTCTTAGGCCTTCGCCAGTTTTCGGTAGAAAATGTATATAAAGTCAGGTATTTGATTCCAATTTGACCCGCAGCCTCAACAATATCGCGCACAGAATGTACTCCCTGTCTATGCCCAAAAGTTCTTGGGCGGCGTTTTTCCTGCGCCCAGCGGCCATTACCATCCATAATTATCGCAACATGTCCGGGTATTTCTCCCGTTTTCTTCAATGAATCCTGAATTTTCTTATCAGCCGGCGACGGTTCGTTAAAAGCCATCCTAGTATGTTAACAATGGGATTTACAAACCCCTAAAATGTTCTTATTAAACGAATAATTTAGCGTATAAACTGCAAAAATACAATTGAGAAAACAGTACTGAAAATGATGGTAAATTCTCCATAAAATACTGTTTAATATATAGAATAAACTACTTTATAGACACGTTTATCAGGTAATACAAAAAATCCAAGATATACATGTAAAGATCAAGTAACATTTATGATTAAGAACAAATTATTATGTATACTCCCAAATAATTCACGAATCTGCATCCCTGCTTGAACCAAAGGGTGCCCTCGCGTGGATGACACAACTATAATCTGAACGGCAAGTTCAACTGTAAGTTAAAGCTTCTTCCCGGATTCATAGCGTAGCCTTTATATCTGCTCAAGTGATCTGTATATTTAACATTGGCTAGATTATCCACAGATAGATCCAGAGAAGCAATCGAACCTGCAAGACTGAGATCAAAGCCAATACCAGCGTTTAGTAATGTATAACCGGAAGTTTTTGCTTCAAGGTTATCAACATTATTTTGCGCTGATACAACTTTAGCGCCAGCTTTAATGTATGGATTCAGTAATTTGCCCATACTTTGCTTCTGCAGCTTCACCTCGAACATATTTTTCATAGGCGGGGTAAAAGGCAGCGGATAGTCTGTGGCATTGTTCAGTGTATTAACATAATCGCCGGCAGCCATTAGTACGATCCACTTAACCGGCTGATACTGAATGCTGTATTCGTACCCGTAGAATGTGCTCTTATCCTGTTTTATGTTAAAGACCGGCAATCCGTCAATTGTATCTCCTGTAATGGATGGATAAATGAAATTGTTAACCATGTTTCTGTAAGCAGATAGCTGGATACTAAGCTGCTTATAATTAAGCCTGATGCCAAAATCAAAATTAATCGATGCCTCAGGTTTTGGTTCTGCAAGCGGGTTGAAAGTCTTCAATCCTCGCTCATATCTGCCAGTACCTTCGTGCACTCCATTCACAAAAAGCTCAAACTCACTTGGGGGCCTCCATCCCCTTCCGATATTAGCGAAAATATTCAGGTATTCCGACGGGATAAAAACCATTCCAAATGATCCGGATAGAGCATTAAATATCAAGGATTGCCGAGAGAGTGTTCTTAATGAGTTGCCAGCAGAGTCTGTTTCAAAAACCGTTTCTTCAATATTGAGCTTTTTTGTGTCGAACCTGGCTCCTGCTGTAATTGTAATTTCATCCAGGTCGAGCTTTTCCATCAGAAATACACCCAAAGTATTTGCATAATAGTTCGGAATAAGTTTCTCTTCTGCAAGAGTTTTATTATCCTGACGGTTGAAAGAAACACCGAATGTACCGCTTACCTTTGAAATGAGTTCATGATGAAGCTTTAGAGCTCCGTCAAAGGTTTTCAGGTCAAGATGAAGTGCTTCTCTTCCGGCATCCTTATCTTCGATACTTTCAAACTCTTTCCTGGTTTGAAGCTGATAGGACAAAACAGGTTCAAGCTTAAATTTCTTTGAAATATTGAAATTACTTTCAAATGAAAATTGTTTTGTCTGAACTTTTTGATTTGGTGTTGCTTCGGGATCTTCCAATGGATCCTGATGGATCTGCAGTTCACGATCGAATAACTCGAATCCGAGATTTACCATTCCGAAATTCCCGCTTAATCCAAGATTAACTCCTCCTTCAAGTTCTTTTGAGGCAGAATTAAAAAGTTCGCCGCCCTGAATTTCTTTTGTTCCGTCCGGGGTATTGATGGTTAAAGTCCCTTCAGGCGTCATGGTGTTCTCCGATTTCCTGTAACCAAAATGCCCTTTGAGGCCAAAGTTCTTTGTACCAAGTCCTAAAGTGCCGTTTGTAAAATATTGCTTATCCACAGAAAATCCACCCAGAGTGAAACCTCCGTAGTAAACCGGTCTTTTCTTATTCGAAAATTCCAGCGGTTTACTGATAACATTTATCACTCCGCCAATACCGTCAGCCCCGTAAACAAGGCTTGCCGGCCCGCGCAGGATTTCAATTCTATCAAGATCGAAGAGGCTGAGCTCCGGGCCATGTTCATCGCCCCATGATTGAGATTCCTGCTTTACGCCATCATGTATTACAAGTACGCTTTGCGAAGTCAATCCCCTGATCACAGGCTTACCTATGCCAGTACCAGTTGAAACATTGCTGATGCCGGGAATATTCTGAATGGTTTCTGCAAGATTCTGGCTTCTTGATTTAGTAATTGTACGTCCGGTTAATTCGGTAATAGAAAATGTGCTTTTAGAAATTTCAGAGGCATTGAATGATCCCGTTACATCAATTACAGGAATTTCAATCAAACTTTCTTCCAGAGTGATGGAGTAAAGTGTATCATTACCTGTAAAATTTATACCTAGCGAACGCGGTGCATAACCACTCAGCTTAAAAGTCAAGATATATGAACCTCTTGATATGCCGTTAAAACTAAATCTACCCTTACTATCAGTTGTTGAAGTAAGGCCAGGATCATTCACATTTACAGAAACGAATTCAAGCGGTTTATTATTTTTATCGATTACAATTCCGGTAAGATCTTTACCCTGCAATATTGATGTTTGCGCAAATGCATTCATACACTTTGAACTGATTAAAATGTAAAACACAGCAAGAAACATCAGCATAAATTTACTGATCGGTTTTCTCATATACGTATGATTTAATGCTTTCTGAACACTATCAGAAAACAAAATTTTTATTTGAATAAGTTATTTAGGTGTATCAGATATGAGAAAAAACAGGGGGAGCCCTTCCGGGAGATGTAATGAAACGATCCGATTGCGGAACCGGGTCATCAGAATTGAATATTGATTGGTAAGTAATAAGCTGGGGGGTGAAAATAAAAACCTGCTCAATTAAAGTAGTATTAATTGAATGATTAAAAATACACGCCTCACACTTTGATTCATCATTTTGCGATTCATAGTCATGATGATGTAAGAATTCAGCCCCGTTAATAGCAAAAAGCGCAAAAACGAGCACAAAGGGTGTGATATATTTTCGTAAATAATTCACTTGTTGCAATAGTAATTAAGAAATGAAAATCAATCAAGTCATTTACAATCACGTATGTTAATTAACAATTGTATTATTTAAATTTACCATAAAAAAATCCCGCATTTCAGAGCGGGATTTGAACAAAACAAAATTATTTTACGAATTAATTTTTGTAGCCATTCTTATATTTATCGGGGTCATTTTCAAATTTCTTTATGCATGATTTGCAGCAGAAATAGTATTTCGTGCCATTATTTACTACAAAAACATCCTTCGTTTCAATAGTTTCTCCCATTACCGGACATTTCATTTCTTCTTTGATGTAATTCATGGGCTCTTTTTTGAATTTGGCTTCACATCCTTCGCAGCAGAATGAGTAAGTCTTGCCGTAGTAATCGAATTTCACGCCCTGACCTTCGCCGATAGCCTCACCGGATACAGGGCAAGTAATGCCTGCAACTGATGAATCACCGCCGGCATTGCCAAGTTCTTTACAGCAATCTTTATTCTCCGTGCAGCATGATGCCGACTTTTCTTTGCAGCAGTCACTTGACTGACTGAAAGAATTTGAATTAAATATAAATAAAGCTATTATAATTGAGGATAATGCTAATAATGTTTTCATTTTTTTGTTAGAATTTAGAATTTAATAATTATGTTATTTCAAATTAAGTATTGAAAGAAATAATTATCTAAATCCTGATAGAAAGATTGGTGAGATACGTTCCGCTCACATCTCTTATGGGCGGTGAATATTCGTGAACTGAGCCGCTTATTGCAGTAGGACTATAACCGGCTTCGACAGAAGAATTGCAAACAAGTGTGTGTACAGATCTTACTGAATTACTGCTTTTCATATCATTAAACAAGTCTGCTGTTTGCTGAGACTCCTGCATAGTGCAGCCACAATGTTTGCTTAATCTTTCCTTTGAAGTAATATTAATCGGTTTTACGCAGCACGCTTTTACCTTGTTGCTAACATGGCAGCAATCTTCACCCATATAAATATTACTGCAATTTATGAATCCTGCAAAGTTCAGCATAAATACTGAAAATGCAGCGATTAAAGTCAAAGATTTAAAAATTGTATTTTTATAGGATTTATGCTTCATTCAATAACAAATATAACGATTTTAGGGCATATTAGTTCCCCTAAAAACAGGTATTAATACTCAGTTTTACAAAAGGCCAGACTTCCTGCCTGATAACTTCAGGCAGGAAAATGGCTATATGATCTATTTTACGAGCATCATTTTTTTTGTGTCTGTAAAATCGCCGGTTTCAATCCGGTAGAAATAGACACCACTTGGATATTTCGAAGCGTTCCAATCTACTTTATATACTCCCTGAGCAATCTGCTTGTTTACAAGTGTTTCAACCACCCGGCCGAGCAAATCATAGACTACAAGTTTCACAAAAGAAGACTTCGAAACTGTAAACTCAATATATGTAACCGGGTTAAACGGATTAGGATAGTTCTGAGAGAGCAAGAATTCTTTGGGTACCTCAGTTGAGATCTGCTGAAGGCCTATGGGGAACGATTGTCTATATACTTGCGCGCCGTTAGTTTGATTGTTGAATAATCCCGTATAAAGCGTAACAACATTTGTATCAGTTAGATCCCTGACTATTTTAGACGCAATTGGATTTTGAGGAAGTCCATTGTTCATTACAGTGAAGGTCTGCCCTTCGTTTGTGCTTTTGTATATTCCTCCTCCCGGTATTTGAGGGTTTCTAGGACTTGCCGAAAGATAAAGTTCCCCTGTACTCGCAAAATGCCCGACTCCGGTTTCAACTTTCACGTTGGCTCCTAAAAGTGCCGCAACAATTAACGCAGTATAGCCATCATCGTATAATCCTCTTAGAACGGTCCCTTTGTCAGTTCCTGCAATAAGTTTATCATTAGTTATATTATCAGTTTGGGTCCTGTAAAATTCCACATATCTTACAGTGTCTACTGTAGGAACACCTGTACTTTGATACCAAGAATCACCCAAATTTGTGCTGATATACATCCCGTTGGAAGTTGCTGCGGCAATTACATTATTCGAATCGGCTGCAAGATCCCACACCCAGCTGTTTGCAGGAATGCCGCTGTTTACGGGATTAAATATTGTTCCTCCATTGGTGCTTTTTAGGACTCCGTTCCTTGTCCCAAGATAAATTGTGTTATTATCCTGAGAAGGAGCGATAATAGAAAAAATGTTATTGCTTACTCCTATTTGATATTGCTGGAAGAAAGTATTACCGTTATCCGTAGAACGATAGAGTGCTTCGGGATTTGGGTAAGGCCAGGAACTTGCAAATATATATCCTCCGCGTGCAATTGCGAGTGTTCTTGCAATATAGCCATTTATGGTTTCTTCCCAGTAAACTCCTCCATCTGTAGACCTCCTTATGCCTCCATATTGACCGTTTGGCCAGTTAAAACTGGAAGTAGTAACAATTAACGCCCCGGCATCAGTAACAATCATGTCAGTAATTCCGCCGCCTGCCGGTGTTGTTTGTGTCTGTACCCATTGTGATAATAAATTCATTGTAACTAATTGAGCAACAAAGATGATTATTAGTATTGATTTCATTTTGTAATCTCTTTCCATCTCACTTGGAGAGTTATTTTGTTAAGATCATTTTTTTTGTGTCTGTAAAATCGTCGGTTTCAATCCGGTAGAAAAAGACACCACTTGGATATTTCGAAGCGTTCCAATCTACTTTATATACTCCCTGAGCAATCTGCTTGTTTACCAGAGTTTCAACAACTCTTCCGAGCATATCATAGACTACCAATTTTACAAATGAAGATTTCGAAACTGAGAATTCAATATTTGTAACAGGATTGAACGGGTTAGGGTAATTTTGAGACAGCAAAAAGTCTTTGGGTACTTCAGAAGAAATCTGCTGAATTCCAATAGGAAAAGACTGCGTGTAAACCTGCGCACCGTTAACTTGATTGTTAAATAATCCGGCATAAAGACTTACAACATTGGTATCACTTAGATCTCTGACAATTCTTGACGCAACAGGATTTTGAGGAAGACCATT
>JAUQWT010000364.1 GCA_030835005.1 Ignavibacteria bacterium
CGGGAGTAAAGAAGAAAGCGGCTTCATTTGCGGGTATCATCATTCAGATCATGCTCCTTGATATTGTTTTCTCGCTGGATTCAGTCATAACAGCAATTGGTATGACCGATATGCTCTGGGTAATGATAACAGCTGTGGTGGCTTCAGTTGTATTTATGATGTTCACGAGCCGCTCCGTGAGTGATTTTGTTCACAAGCATCCCACGGTTAAGATACTTGCACTCAGCTTTCTTTTATTGATCGGTGTAACTCTTATTGCAGAAGGATTTGACCAGCACATTGCTAAGGGCTACATTTATTTTGCAATGGCATTTTCTGTCTTTGTAGAGATGATAAATATAAAGATACGCACGAAACGCTCAAAACCTGTTGCACTTAAAGAAAGAACTTTTAGTTAAATAAAATTATTATGCCCGGACAGCTTACATCTTCGATCTTAATGGTATCTCCGGATACTTTTGGATATAATGCACAAACTGCCGCTTCAAATACTTTTCAGAATCAGCCTGATACTGACCTAGAAGCGTTACGTGGAAAAGTTCAGAATGAGTTCAAAGCAATGACCGATAAGCTGAGCGAAAACGGAATTGATGTTTACATAGTTGGCAATGATACTGAGTATGAACTGCCCGATGCCGTTTTTCCGAATAACTGGTTTGCGACTTATGAAGATGGCACAGTAATACTTTTCCCAATGCTGAGTGAACTCAGAAGGCTTGAGCGCGATCAAGATATGCTGAAAGAGGTTATGGATTCCTCTGATTTTGAGATAAAGAAATTTGTAGATTACTCTAAATATGAAAATGAAGGTTTGATACTTGAAGGAACCGGCAGCCTGGTGCTGGATAGAAAAAATAATGCAGTATTTGCAATTGAATCCGAACGAACAAGCAGATTACTGTTTGAGAGGTATTGCGAAGAAATGAGAATCCCTAAGACAAACAGGGTTTTCTTTCATGCTAGCGATTTCGCCGGTACACCGATCTACCATACAAATGTAATAATGAGTATTGGCGATGGTTTTGCTGTAATTTGCACCGAGTGCGTTAATGAAAATGAACGAAGTGATGTTCTGGGCAAGCTAAGATCTCTAAAGCTTGAAGTAATTGAAATTACGTATGAACAGTTGAATAATTTTTGCGGCAATCTGCTGAATGTAAAAAGTGTTACAGGAGATTCGCTAATGGTTATGTCCAGCCGTGCGATGAAGAGCTTTACTGATAGTCAAAAAAAGTCGCTTGAAAAGTATGGAAGGATAATTGATGTTGATATTGAGACCATTGAAAACGTAGGAGGCGGCAGTGCAAGATGCATGATGGCAGAAATATTTTTACCAAAGAAGTGATTATGTGTAACATTTCTGCAATTATATTCCCCTCTTGAGGCCTGCCAACTGCAGGCAGGGGTGGAAAAGACGGGGTGTGTTAGAAATACAATTTCAGAAGTTGTTGGTCACAAGACCAACAACGGGATGGAAAATAGTTGCAATTCCAGCCCCTCTCCTCAAAGGAGAGGGGTGTCCGTAGGACTCTTTCGGAGGGTGAAATAATACTCCTGATTATTTCAATTTACTTCATCGGCTCCATGCCCATAGCCTGCCATTCTTCGTATGAGGGTCCGTAGATACCCGGTACTTTCAATCCGGCCTGTCGCATTAAAACGGTCATTTGTCCCCTGTGATGGATCTGATGTGTAATAAGACAGCTTAATGTAAATCCCCTTTTCCATTTCTCTCCGTACATTTCATCTTCTTCCTGCAAGGTTGAGTCTTTCCATTCAGCCTTAAGTTTTTCTACCAGTGAATTACTTGCATGTTTATAACATTCCCTCAGGCTTGCTGCGCTTTTTTCATCCCAATGTCCGGTAGTAAAATCAGGTGTGAAAACTTTCAATCCCGTCTTATCCATCATCTCGCCGATGGTTTCCGTTAAATGCCATCCGAGGAATCCAAGGGATCTGCCACCGGGCGTAACTTCGTTGCTTAGTGATTCATCAGTAAGATTATCAAGTACTTTTTGTGTTGCGGCTCCTTCATAGCCCCAGTCACCAAGGAATTCGTCAAGTGTTTTGTATATCATTATAGTATTTGTTATATAGTTTTAAGAATGTTCTACTGTTACTTTGGAAGTATTTGACGGATCGTATTTAACATAAATTTCTTCACCCGGCTGGAACTTAGGAATGGATTGCTCCATAAAAACTCCAACAACTGTTGCGCTGAAAGCGGGCCTATCGGCGGGAGTTACCTGTAACTCAAGCTCAGCCGCTTCATTCTGCCCGCCAACATAAATACCAAGCCACGTATATTTTGTAACAATCGCTTTTGATGATGTTCCGTAATTGAATATCTCTTTGTTCTTAGCATCAATATCCCTTAGTTTTCTTTCGGCATCAACATTGCTCAATCCGGCCCAGGGGCCGATAAGCACTTTATCAGGGTTCATGTTCTGGTTAAAACTTTGGCTGCTGTTCCCTGATCTTCCGCTGTCTTCATAAACCAGTGAAACAAGGTCTTTATCTTCGGGGTCGATCAGCACAGGTATTACTCCCCCAGGCTGGAACATTGATGTCTGCAATCTTGAAATTAGCTGTTTTGTTTCAACAAGGTAAGGCTGTCCGTTTGGAGGGTAGACCTCAAGAAGCATTTTTATTTGTGGAGCATTATTAACTGTCACACCGGTATCGCTGACTTCCATGATCTTAGCCGTTGTGTTAATACCTGTTTTAGAAAGCCTGTTAGTTATCATCATAGGCCGGAACAATACTCTCCAGAACACAGTGCCAACAATACCGATTACAACTATGATTATTATCAGAGGAAACCATTGTTTTGTGCCTATAACGGCTATCAGCGCAACAAGAATGCCTATGCCTCCGCCAATAAGGCCAATTATCATACCCCAATTCATTTTCATGCTGAGTTACTCCGGAATAATTATTAATTTATGGTGTAAATTACACAATAAGGGAATAAATAAAAATGGGGATAAAAATTCTATCCCCATAACGAAACTATTCAAAAGAAGTAAACTAAAACTATCTAAGCAGTCTTACGGTTTGTTTTGCCGTTTAAATTGTTGATCCTGAAAGTAAGTTCATCCGAAACATGATTTACAATCTCCTGAAAAAGTACGAACTTTTCGATCTCTAATTTCGAAAGTTCAGGAAAATGTTTCCATGCTTCCTCAGTGATTACCTTACTAACATTGATCTTAAACTGCCTGATCTTCTCTCTCCCCACTTCTGCTTCTTCTTTTGTAAAGATGATTTTGTTTTCGCCTGCTCTCACGTGTTTTTGTTAGTTTATTGTTAGACAAATTTACCACTATAAGATTGTATATCCCTCACGATAATCCGTTATATTGTTTATATGATGTAAAAATACCTGAAAACACTATATTTCAAATATGGTTTAAAGTGTTTAAACACCAAATTGCCCAAAATTGCATGGAATAGCAATATCCAATAGAATTGTTAGTATTGGCGATTTTAGGTATATTTGTCAATGAAATTGAGATCTACTTATTCTATGTCCGGCGTAAATATATCTGGAGGCGATAGGTTTGTAGATTCGATCAAAAAAAGTGTGAAATCTACCTTTACCAAGAGTGTAATTAGCGGAATAGGCAATTTTGGCGCGTTCTTTCAAATTCCAAAAGGGCTGAAAAACCCCGTTTTTGTGGCAAGTACAGATGGCGTTGGAACGAAGCTTAAGGTGGCAATATCAGCTGGAAAACACGATACAATTGGCGAAGACCTGGTAAATCATTCAGTCAACGATATTGCAGTATGCGGCGCAACTCCATTGTTCTTTCTTGATTACATGGCATTCGGAAAGCTCAATTCCAAAACTGCTTCGGCAATAGTGAGCGGAATGGTGAAGGGCTGCAAAAAGAACGGATGCTCATTAATTGGCGGCGAGACTGC
>JAUQWT010000365.1 GCA_030835005.1 Ignavibacteria bacterium
GAGCGGCTGCAACACTTTTAATTCTGCGATCTTTTTGAACTCAGCCAACAAATGTACTGCCCTTACGTTCACAAAACTATCGCCCTGGCTGTACGTTAGGTTCCACTCAATAGGCAGGTAAACCATTCCCGCCCATTTGACCGAGCTGCTATCAATAATGCAAAGCCAAGCGGCATTATCTTCTTCACCCGGCATAGCAGTAAAAAATCTTTCAATTGAATTTCCCGAAGAAGTCTCCTCACCGCTTAAAAGGTCAATCTTAATATCAACATCGCCATACTGAATTTCCTGAAGATTATCGGGAGTAGTTAGCTGCTTGTTGAGACGTGGGATCTCGAAAAACTTTGTAAGTGTTAGTGTATCCAGCAGAACCGGATCACTGGTGCCGAAATAATTCCCTCCGCCGGAAGTAAATAAATATTTCTTGAAATGAATTTTCATCCTGCGTTTACGGAGTTAAGATTATTTATTACCCTTGTTTCGATCTCCAGGGCGCGGCGGAAAGTTACGGGGTTCTTAATAGTATTATGAACAATTACCGGTGCCGCAGGTGTATGAGCTGTACTTACAGAACTGAGATTAGCTCCTGAATTCAAAAATGCACTGCCTGCACCGGCAGCAATGCCGGCAGGTCCGGAGAATAATCCTATTATTGAACCGAAGATTCCTCCTATTGTGCTGATAATATCTCCGCCGCCGGTTAGTGAACTCACAAATTGCATAAGTGACTGCAGCATCTTCCCGAATCCTGAATCCATTAATCCCATATCTTCGAGCATACTGCCTGTGAAGCCAAGCATTGCTTCAAAATTGACAAGCATATGTTCTGTAAAATTCTCTTCTTTATTCCTGACCCTTGAGGAACTTGCTTCATTTGAGAGTGAAACTGTTTTTGGAGAGACCGAAGATATCTCTGCGCTAAAAAGGCTCAAAAGTTTTGAGAGTTTTGATAATTCATCAATAAGCTTGCTCCCTATGACGAAACTTGTATTTACTATAGGATCATTCATTGTTTAGTTTCATGTAGTAATTTTTAAGCAGGTATTCTTCTTTTAGTGATTCCATATTCTCAAAAGCAAGCATTTCATAAAAATCAATTTCTCCGGATTTTGCAGCTTCTTTTACAGTGATAGAATTTGTCTTTGCAATTCGATATATCATATACTTGTAGATCAGTTCATCTGGAATTTCGAGATACTCAGGCAGTATGAATTTAATCTTAAACGCTTCAGGTAACAGCTCTTTTATCTTCGCTATTTCGGCCTGTTCTGAAGCGTATAAGAAAAAAAATCGGTCAATACCTCTTTGATAAAATCAAATATTTCGGGTACATTAAAATCCTGTTCTCTTAACTTGTCCCGGATGCTTTCGCTATCAGCCGGAATCATAATATTGCTCAATAGCGGTTTCACTACTTTAGCGTCTGTGATCAATTCATACATCGCCAGCCCTTCAGAATCTCTGTAGAACCTCATCAAATTCCTGAGCGATACATCATCATTTAATTCATTTTCGGCTTCAGCAAGTTTTGACCTTAACGCTGCAAGTCTGTCTTCACCTGCATTTGTACCTGATTCCACCTGAGATATCGCAGTTTTAAGTTCATCTATGCGGTTCTGAATTGCCTCAACACGGCTCATGTCAATATCCTTCGTGTATTCATAATGCAGCTTGCGGTATTTTATGAGAAGGGGAGCGGCCTTGTTCATTAATCCCAAATTCAGCGGCGCCATTTTGTAGCTTTTGTCCTTATATGAATAGATCTTGTTTGACATAATTCAATTATTGTCTTTCTTTGCTTATT
>JAUQWT010000366.1 GCA_030835005.1 Ignavibacteria bacterium
TCCTGATTACAGTGTGGAGATTAAAGATATCATTGGCAAAAACGGAACAGTTGCAGTTTTCGGAAAAGCACGCGGCACGCTTGCAACAGATGGCAGGATACTTGCTGAAAACAAATTCGAGATTCCCGCCTCCTGGACTGCCCTTGTGAAAAACGGCATGATCGAAAAGTGGCGAGTCTACGCCGATAACGAACCGGTTAGAAAATTGATAGAAAAATATAGAAGTAAAAAGTAAGAAAGTGAAAAATAAAAAGGCAGAAGTAGGAAAAATGAATTGATATATTTTTTTGTTTATTTGTTTGAGATAAAATAGACTTATTGTTTAGAAAAATAAATACAATGGATTTTTTTAATACTCTGAATAAATAATTGCCACGACCTTTAGGTCGTGGAATAAAAATCAAAAACAATCAGGGCTTTAGCCGCTAACAAAATATGCCATTTATAAAGATCTGGATACATTTAATATATTCAACTAAAAACAGAGCTCATTTAATTACAAAAGAACTTAAACCTATATTGTTAGCCCATATCAGAGAAAATGCGAAATCAAAGGATATTTATCTGGATTTTGTTAATTGTGTTTCAGATCATATCCATATGCTGGTTTCATTAAAAGGTGAACAATCCATATCAAAAGTAACAATGCTCCTGAAAGGTGAATCATCGTATTGGGTAAATCAAAACAATTTATCAAAATCTAAATTTGAATGGCAGGATGAATATATCGCTGTATCTATTGGAGAGTCGTCGCTCACAAAAGTTAGAAAATATATTGCAGACCAGGAAGAACATCACAAGAAGAAGACCTTCGCAGAAGAATATGAAGAATTTATTAAAGTTTATGGTTTTCAAAAACTTAGCGGCTAAAGCCTTGATATTATTCTAAAGTTACCCACGACCTAAAGGTCGTGGCAATTATCCTAATCTGCAATTTACTGAGGATCACAAATTATTTAATACGTTTTGAACTTTTTCTAAGATTGCTGTATTTATGACAAAAAAAATTTTACTGCTTGGCTCAGGTGAGCTTGGGAAAGAATTTGTAATCGCAGCAAAACGGCTGGGGCAGTATGTTGTTGCTGTTGATTCATACAATGACGCTCCAGCCCAGCAGGTCGCTGATGAGCGCGAAGTCATAAACATGCTTGATGGCAATGAGCTTGATAGGGTCGTCGCAATTCATAAACCCGATCTTATTGTACCCGAGATAGAGGCCATTCGTACTGAGCGTTTGTATGATTACGAAAAGCAGGGCATCCAGGTAGTGCCAAGCGCCCGCGCTGTAAACTATACTATGAACCGCAAAGCCATCCGCGATCTTGCTGCTAAAGAGTTGGGACTTAAAACTGCGCCTTATCAATATGCTTCAACTCTTGATGAATTCAAAACTGCGGTAAAAAATATCGGCATTCCATGTGTTGTAAAGCCGCTTATGTCGTCATCAGGTAAAGGACAGTCTGTTGTTAAATCCGACGGGGATATCGATAATGCATGGAACTACGCCACAACTGGCGGCAGGGGCGATCACGTCGAAGTAATAATAGAAGGCTTCGTCAATTTCTTTACTGAAATTACATTACTAACAGTTACACAAATAAGCGGCAATTCTCTTTTCTGCCCGCCGATAGGCCATAGGCAGGAGCGCGGCGATTATCAGGAAAGCTGGCAGCCATGTGAGATCAGTCCGGAATACTTAAAGCAGGCGCAGCATATGGCGGCAAAGGTCACAGAAGCATTGACAGGTTTTGGCATATGGGGTGTTGAGTTCTTTCTTGCAAAAGAGGGAGTGTATTTCTCTGAGCTTTCTCCGCGCCCGCATGATACAGGCATGGTAACACTTGCAGGCACGCAGAATTTCAATGAATTCGAGCTTCATCTTCGCGCTGTACTTGGAATCGAGATCCCGAAAATTACATTAGAACGCGCGGGCGCAAGCGCTGTTATACTTGCTGGTGATAATAGCCCGGAGCAGCCAAAGTATAGCGGACTTGAATCTGCGGCATCAGTTCCAAGATCAGATATTAAGATCTTCGGCAAGCCAAACACAAGAAATTACCGCAGAATGGGCGTTGCCCTTGCTTATGATTCTGTTGGAACACCAATTGATGAGTTAAGAAAAAAAGCAAAAGAAATAGCAGATAAGATTAAAGTGAATTAAAATTATTCCGAGTAGGAAATTATTGAATCGAATTTCAGACTTTTTTCACAATTGCCACGACCTTTAGGTCGTGGCAATTAAGAATGTTATGATTAGTATTTAATAATATTATATGATAGAAAACTACATCGAAGTAAATAAAGAGCTGTGGAATAAAAAGACTCCCATCCATGTCAAATCAGAATTCTATGATGTCGAATCATTTAAGAAGGGGAAAACTTCGCTTAATCCGGCTGAGCTTGAATCTCTTGGCGATGTAAGCGGGAAATCGCTTCTCCATCTGCAATGCCATTTCGGAATGGACTCGCTTTCCTGGTCCAGACTTGGCGCAAAAGTCACGGGAGTGGATCTTTCCGATAAGGCTATTGAACAGGCCCAGAAGCTGAACGATGAATTAGGCCTCGATGCTGAGTTTGTCTGCTCAAATGTGTATGATCTCAAAAATAATCTAAGCAGAGAATATGATATTGTCTTCACATCCTACGGAACAATCGGCTGGCTGCCTGATTTGGACAAGTGGGCCGAAGTTGTCTCGCATTTTCTTAAACCCGGCGGAGTGTTCTTTATCGCTGAGTTTCATCCCGTAAGGTGGATGTACGACGATGATTGTGTAAATATAGATTATTCGTATTTCAACATAGAGCCTATTGTAGAAGAAGTATCGCATTCATATGCTGATAAAGAGCGGTTTATTAATCATTTATCCTACGGGTGGAATCATCCTTTCAGCGAAGTATTTTCATCACTTATGAAACAAAACATGCAGATAATAGAGTTTAAAGAATATCCATACAGCTACTACAAGTGTTTTAACAACACAGTTAAAAATAAGCTTGGATACTGGGAAATTAAGGGGCTTGAGGGCAAAATGCCGCTCATGTATTCAGTTAAAGCGGTAAAACCGAAATAAATTAGATCACACTTCATCCTGGAAGATAAAGAGCAGACCAAAGAAGTTACGGCAAACGAAAACGCTCAGCGTGTTGTAACTTACTACGAAGATACGGGGCTTGATTACGGCAAGTGGAGCCGTGAGTTCAATATGCATTTTGGATATTATAGATTCCCTATGAATCCCTTTCGCCGCGAACCTATGCTTGAATTAATGAACAGGCATGTTTTCGAAAATCTTAAGCTGGATGAAAGTGATGAAGTTATATTTGATCTGGGATGCGGACTTGCCGCGCCGTGCCGCTCATTTGCGAAGAATTATCCGGATAAGCTGGTCAAAGGCATTACAATCGTTGAGTGGCAGATAGAAAAAGCTAAGGAGCTTAACAGGCTTGCCGGTGTTGATGACAGAATTGAGATGATACTTGGAGATTATACCAGCCTCCGGTTTGAAGATAATTCCGCTGATGCTGCATATGCACTCGAAAGCGCATGCCACTGCCCGGGTGATGATAAGGCCGCATTTGTTCAGGAAATGATGCGTGTGCTTAAGCCCGGCAAAAGATTTGTAATTGTTGACGGATTCTTAAAACGTCCGGGCAGTAAATTTAACCGCCTGCTTAAATACTGCTACACGGAAATATGCAAAGGATGGGCGCTGCCGTCATTCCCAAATGTTCATGGAGTTACTGCCATGCTTGAAAAATGCGGCGCAGAAAGTATTGTGGTAACTAATCTCTCGTTCCGGGTTGCACCATCGGTAATGCACTCACCCTTCACAGTTGTAAGCTTTCTGCTGAAAAAAATGCTGCAGGGTGAGAAGCTTAATTCCGTAAGACTCGGGCATCTTAAAGCGTGTTTCCTTGGCCTGATACTTGGAATGCACAGAGGCAGCTTTTCATACATGATGATAAGCGGCGTAAAAAAGAAATAATTTAATGATCATGAAAATATTATTAGTATTGATATTATTCCCGGTTTTGTGTTTTTCCCAAACCACAAAAGACCTTATCGGCTCCTGGCAGGCTGCCCCTCATGTTGCAGCAGGTTATGACGATACTTACACTTTCAATGGTGACGGCACATTCTATTACTTCGGCAATCAAATGGATTGCAGCAAAAGAGAAATTGGTTACGGAGGCTACTGGGAACTTACGGGGAAAACAATTCATCTTACTATTACATATTATGAGATTGAAAAAGGCGGGCGACTTGAGCCATCAGACGGAAGCTGCGGAAGTGACTCAATGCTCGTTGGATCTGTAATCGTAAGAACATTCTCTTTTCCGTATGCAACGGAGACCCTGAAAATAACCAATTACAAAACTGAAACCGAAGACGAAACCCAAAGATATACTATTGAGCTGAATAACATGAAGTACTGGTATTTTTCGAAATTTGAATATTGAGAGCAGATGAAAATAGAAAAGCTCACTCAAAGCAGCATACCGGCATTCAAAGAATACTTCAAAAAGCATGCGCACCAGCAGGATGAATCTTTCCCGCCTTTGGAAAGCTTTACTATTAATGAGGATGAACCAATTTATGTCTTAACCAATAGTGGCGAGATCTCCGGGGCAGCAGCACTTATGATCTACCCTGAATACCGCGAGGCCAAGACTGCGCGATTCAGGATATTTCACTCAAAAGATGGTTCAAAAGTAAGCTATAACTTATTATTAAACAAGATATTAAAGCATACTCAGGGGCTCACTTCTATTTACTGTTTTATTGAAGACAAATACAGCAATATTACATCAATTTGGGAAGATATCGGGTTTGAATCAAGGCGCTTTGCATGGATCCTTGAGAGGGAAACATCATCTTTTGTGAAGCCTGAATTCCCAAATGGCTTTGAGCTTAGAACTTTCCGTGATGGCATTGATGAAAATAGCTGGTGCAGTATTATCAATGAAGCTTTTGAGCATACTCTTGGGCATGTTAGAATGACTCCCCAAAAGATCGCAGATTGGCGAATTGATCCTTCTTACATCAGCGGCGGAATGAAAATTCTCTGGCATAATGAAAAACCTGTAGCAACTGCTGCAATGATAAAAGAAATTGTAAACGGAGAAGAAGCGATATTCATCGAAGCCATTGCAGTGTTAAACAGTTTCCAGGGTAAGGGGCTTGGGAAAAATATTTTGAGGGCAGGAATTGAATTCGCTAAAAACTACGGCGCAAAAAAAGTAATGCTCTCGGTTAATGGCGAGAATGAAAAAGCCGCAGAAATGTATTTCAGGGAAGGATTCCGGAAGGAATCGCTTTACAAATGTTATTATTTTGATATAAACAGTTAACCAGTAAGAAAATGGATAGTGATATAAAAAGTGAATTTCTTGAAGTAGTAAAAAATGCACTTAGTGAAAATATTTTCGTTAAATTCACTTTAGGCAAATACCGCGGGGGTGAAGATGGCCTTGAGAATATTCATATAAATCCCGTTCGCTTAAAGGAAGAGATAAAACTCGCTTTCCGCTATAAATATAAAACCCGTGATGTATATAAAAACTACTCTCCTGAAGAATCTCTCAGCATAATTAGTGATGAGCTTGGAAAAAATTTTCTTTATGGGGGTTTATTTTCAACAAAGAATGATTTTGTAATTGAGTATAACAAGAAACGTGTGCCACGCACTTATACCCGCAAAGCATCCTTCAACCGTGTAGATATCAAAGAACATAACCGCGTTAAAACAAGGTACATTGATTCAAAGGAGCCTTATCTAAACCTGCTTGGAATAACCAATATCAAAGGCGAAGTTAAAGGCGATAAATATGATAAGTTCCGCCAGATAGATAAATTTGTTGAAATAGTAAGCTCGCTTATTAAAGATTCAGATCTTGCTGAAAAAGATAAGCTCAGCATTATAGACTATGGCTCCGGCAAAAGCTACTTAACATTTGCGCTTTATGACTATCTTACAGGCCGACAGAGGGTTAAAGTTTCCATGAAAGGTATTGAACAGCGCAGTGATCTTGTAGAGATCTCAGAAAAAGTTGCCGGTGAGTGCGGATTCAAAGATCTCAACTTCATTAATAACAGCATATCAGGTCACAAACAGAAAGAAGCAGATATTGTTATCGCCCTTCATGCATGTGATACAGCAACCGATGACGCTATTGCAAAAGCAGTAAAACAAAATGCCGTCATTATCATCCTTGCCCCATGCTGCCAGAAGTACATCAGGAAACAACTGAACGTTCCCGAAGAACTTGCCCCCGTATTCAGGCACGGCATACTTGAAGA
>JAUQWT010000367.1 GCA_030835005.1 Ignavibacteria bacterium
TAGGGTGTACAGCATTTTCCCGGCTTATCCTTGAAGTCATCATAGTTTTTGTTATTACGTTATCCATTGTTATCCGTCACTCCTTTCATTTTCAAACTCCGGTTACAGCCTTGTTTTCGGAGCTTATTTTATTGTGTAATTGGCAGAACTATCTGCCTGTAAAAATCTATTGATCCGGTGAAGCCTATATTACTTTCCTTTTACGTATTCTTCAGCTATCTGAACGGCATTAGTTGCTGCGCCTTTCCTGATGTTATCGGATACTATCCATAAGTTTATACCGTGTTTCACAGAGTCATCGCTTCTTATTCTGCCCACAAATACATCATCTTTGCCTTCGCAGTCAATGGGCATTGGGTAACTGCTTGTTGAAGGAAAATCAACAACAGTTACGCCCTTTGCAGATGTAAGCACATTGCGGACTTCATCTCCACTTACCTTTTTATCAAACTCTATGTTTACAGATTCCCCGTGCCCGACCTTAGTCGGTATCCTTACACATGTTGCAGTGATATTGAGGTCCCTGCGGTTCATTATTTTGCGCGTCTCGTTTATCATCTTCAGCTCTTCGCGGGTATAATTATCATCAAAGAAAATATCTATATGCGGTATTGCGTTATACGCTATTCTGTGAGGAAACGGAGCTTCGGCTTTTTTCCCGGCATTCTGAATTTCATAATCCAAAGCAGCTTCGCCTTTATGTCCAGCCCCCGATACACTTTGATAAGTGGAGACCACTATCCGCTTTATTTTAAATGCGTTATCAAGCGGCTTTAAAGCAGTTACGAGCTGAATTGTTGAACAATTAGGATTAGCGATGATGCCTTTGTTTTTGAACATATCCTGCCTGTTGACCTCGGGTACAACAAGCGGAACATCCTCTTTCATTCTGAAAGCACTGCTGTTATCTATGGCGATACATCCTTCTGCTGCGGCCCTGGGCACCCATTCTGTTGATACTGCTCCGCCTGCGGAAAAGAATGCAAACTCAAGGTTCTTAAAGATATGCGGCTCAAGCTTGTGAAGCTTGTAAGCCTTTCCTTTAACGTTCAGCTCTTTGCCTGCAGAAATATCTGAGGCAATGGCAACAACCTTTCCGGTTTCAAACTTTCTTTCCTGTATGACTTCAAGTATCTTGCGTCCTACAAGTCCGCTTGCGCCAACAACAGCAATATCGTGTAATCTCATTATTCTGTAATCTCTCCGATAATATGATTTTTGATTTTTTGTTTCCTAAGCTGCTCTGTAATTGCTTTTGCATCCTTTCTGCCGACAATGAATATCAATCCAATCCCCATGTTGAAGACTTTGCGCATTTCGTTATCTGTTATCCTGCCTGTACGCTGTATCAAACCGAATATCGGGTTCGGCTTCCATGCGTTCCAGTCTATTTTGATCTTAAGGTTTTTTGGAACTACTCTTTTGGTATTTCCCAGAATTCCGCCGCCTGTAATGTGCGAAATTGAATGTACCTTATACTTTGAAGTTACTTTCTGCATCGCTCTCAGGTATGAGCTGTGAACCTTAAGCAGCTCGCTGCCGAGTTTATTCTTAAGCTCAGGTATATAAGCCGAGAGCTTGTATTTTCTTAACAAAACTTTTCTTGCCAGAGAATATCCGTTCGTGTGGAGACCGCTTGAAGCAAGTCCTATGAGCACGTCACCGGGCTTAACGTTTTTCTTATCAATTATCTTTGTCTGCTCAACAACTCCAACGATCGTACCGGCAACATCGTAATCATCTTTGGCATACAGGCCCGGCATCTCAGCCGTTTCGCCGCCGATGAGAGAGCAGCCGTTGTTCCTGCATCCTCTTGTTAATCCCTTCACAATCTCAACTGCAACCTTAGACCTCAGCTTGCCGAAAGCCATGTAATCCAGAAAGAAAAGGGGAGAAGCGCCGCAGACTGCAATGTCATTAACACAGTGATTAACCAAATCCTCTCCAATTGTATCATGCTTATTATAAGCAACTGCTACCTTGAGCTTAGTTCCGACTCCATCGGTACTGGCAACAAAAACGGGATCTTTGAATCCCTTTGGAATCTTGAAAAATGCCCCAAAATTGCCAATTCCGCTCAAAACCCCCTTACTGAAAGTAGCCTTTACGAGTGGTTTGATCGAATCTACGAACTTATCACCCTCATTAATGTTAACACCTGCAGTGGAGTAAGTGGCTTTCATTTACAAATATACCCAAAATAAGCAAAATTTACAATCCACGGAATGTGGTGTAATTAGCTGATAATACTCGGATTTGCACTTTAAACAGTTTAAACACAATCTTGGTTTTGTAGTGTTTTCAGGTATTTTTCATCAATTCAGGCAAAATAACGGTTTTTAGTGAGGTACTTCTTACGATATAGTGGTAATTTTGTTAAACTTTAAAACTAACAAAAAGACGTGAGAGCAGGCGAAAACAAAATCATCTTCACAAAGGAAGAAGCTGAACAGGGGAGAGAGAAAATCAGGCAGTTCAAGATCGACATCAGTAAGGTCATTACGGAAGAAGCTTGGAAACATTTTCCTGAGCTGTCCAAACTGGAACTCGAGAAGTTTGTACTCTTCCAGGAAATAGTAAACCACGTTTCCGACGAACTTACATTTAAGATCAACAATCTTTCGGGTAAAACAAACCGCAAGACTGCTTAATAATTCAGTTTTTTCCGTTTCACTCAGTTTTTTGGGGATACATGTGTATCCCCTTTTTTATTGCTTTTTTATTGCATTTTTTCATTAATTTACGGTATACAAAAAGTACAGAGGAGGCAGCTAAATGAAGATGAATGCAGGCATGATTATCGGTCTCATCGGCGGCGGGATCGGTTTGCTTGTAGCGATAATTGCAGTATTAGCAACCGGTGCATGGCCGGCGCTTATAATCATAATCATAGTTATCGGAATTATGGGCACAGTTTTCTGGAGGGTGCTTTTTAAACCTATGATGGTTTCAAGCAGGCTTTCAAAAACCGGAATCGGCACGACTGCAAAAGTTGTGGAAGTAAACGATACCGGTGTTACAGTTAACAACAGCCCGCAGATAAAACTGCTGCTTGAGGTCTACCCGCCAAACGGGCAGCCGTACCTTGTTGAAACCAAGCAGCTCATATCAAGACTGCAGACATCGATGTACCAGCCGGGGGGTATTATTCCTGTGCTTATTGATCCCGATAACAAGGATATGATCTCCATCGATTACGAAGGAAAAGGAGGTGCTTCAGGAGGTTTCGGAAACACAAATCCGGATAAAGTTCTTACGGGTCCCTGGGCGGGAA
Organism: Ignavibacteria bacterium; assembly: GCA_030835005.1. Taxonomy (GTDB): domain Bacteria; phylum Bacteroidota; class Ignavibacteria; order Tepidaquicellales; family OLB5; genus OLB5. Next base: position 3,275 of record JAUQWT010000367.1, read on the forward strand.
TGAGCAAGCAGGATGCAGAGCGAAAACTGTTTGATATTGATGCGCGCAACAAGGAAATATTTTCATACGGAACAAGCTGCCGGGCAATAGTCACAAAATATACATGGCTCGGGATATACGTGAACGGACAGAATCCGGCTGTTGAATTAGAAGTTCAGGTTCTGCCGTCAGATAGGCCTGCATTCCAGGCGACTATGGTTGGTGTAATTATGGAGCAATCCGTACCCAAATACCAGGTAGGTGAGGAAATTTTTGTTAAGTACGATACAAACAATACTTCAAAAGTAACAATAGAACATTCTTAGGGCTGTTTTAGCCATTTCACGTTAGTTTTCGGTTCAACTTTTGTTCTTTACAAATACTGTACCAATTAGGGCTTTGAAAATTAACTGCTTAAGTGAGAGAAGTAACTGCAGAATAAATTAATTTATATAAAACAAAACAAGGCTGGGGGATTTATGAAGATTCTTATAGGTATTATTGCAGCTTGTATTTTGTTTTGCTGTTATCAGGAAGTTTACTGCCAGCAAAAAAGCAAAATTAAG
>JAUQWT010000368.1 GCA_030835005.1 Ignavibacteria bacterium
TAGTAACTGATTCGTGCAAAAAATCACATGAGAAAAAAGAAATTGACGTAAGAACCAATACTATTGAGTTGGCTATAATTTTCTTCATCATCTGCAAGTTAGAGATTATTAATGTAAAAGGATGAAAGCTTTACAAATATAATTGGCGACGACAACTTAAACCATATATTAACCTGGTTCAATTTTAATGACTCATCATTTGACACCATGAAATGAAGCTTTTTCTGCAAGCCTTGAAAATCTGTCCCAAATAGACAAAGATCAGTCTTTAGTATGATTTTGGTCATTTCTCTCATCTTTGATTTGGGATATTTTTGTAAGTACTTTAAACCAAACCCTGTTCAATGATCGTTCTAAATGACATTGAGTTTTTTACTTTAAAGCCTGAAGAATTCGCTGACTACTTCTTAAACTGCCCTGACAAAATTCAAAGCACGAGAAAGATCGCAGTTCACGTAAACATCAGAAACTATTTCTATCTGAATAGAAATCCTCAGCTCAGAGAACAGGTTAAAGAGCACTGTATAGTATTGCTCGAAGGTATTGGAATGAAAACGGGGCTATGGTTGAGTGGATCGGGCTGGCTTAACGATTTGAATGGCACTGATCTCTTTCCGTTAATTATGAAGAGAATTTCCGGAACCGGTATTGGTGTTTATCTGCTCGGTTCAGAAGAACCTGTGATACAAAAAGCAGCGGAAAGGATTACCCAGCACTATCCCGGAGTATACATCAAAGGTTTTCACAATGGTTACTTCGGAAAAAATGAAGAATCTGAAATAATTCGAAGAATTAATAGTAGCGGGGCAAAATTGCTTATAATTGGTAGAGGGTTCCCTATGCAAGAAGAATTCGTTCTCAAATACAAAGAAGAACTTGACCTACCTTTAATATGGAATGTAGGCGGGCTATTCGATTACATTTCCGGCAAAATGCCAAGGGCTCCGAAAGTGTTGCTTAAGCTAAGACTTGAATGGCTCTATAGATTCTTCTTAGAGCCGAGAAGAATGCTTCACAGGAATACAGTTTGTGCAGTTTGGTCTTTTGTACATCTTTTCTGGTCGAAAAAGGTTTGTGTAAAATGATACCGTTATTAATCACAATGGACCTTGAGGTCGCATATGATCATGATATCGATGAGCAGCAGGATATCCTGGCGAAAATTCAAGAAGATCTGTTAAAACTGCAACTTCCAATAACTGTCTTTACAACAAGTGAAGCAGCGGGATTATTTAAAGATGGATTAAAATCGCTGAAAGAATGTGGAAATGAAATTGGGTGCCACGGTTGGAATCATGTTAAAAGTGAAAATTACCGTACGATGACGAAATATGACATTACCCGGAGCATCGAAAATTCTACTTCTTTCATTGAAGACATCATGAAAGATAGACCTGTCAGTTTTCGCGGCCCGGGAATGTCGACTTCAGCTGAAACTCAAAGAATACTACTGGAAAACGGATATACTTCAGATTATTCAGTCTGCTCACAGAGAATAGATTTCTTTAATTCAATAGGATGGAACGCTAATTGGCTGAGTTCTCCAAGATTGCCCTATCACCCATCTGAAAAAAGTCCATACAGCCGCGGAAATTTGCCAATCTGGGTAATTCCACTCAGCTGCATTGGATTGCCTTTTATTTCCGGTATACTTTATCTGTTTGGAACAGAATTTATGAAGTTTTTTGCAAGAATGCTTATAAAAGAGTCTATGACAACAAGTAAGCCTATTGTATACCTCTTTCATTCATATGAATTCTGCAGTTATACAGGACATCGTAAAGAGACAGAAGTCCAGAAAAGAACGGGTAAGAAAACACTTCATAGATTATATGCACAAGATATCAGGAAAAGATATAATGATAATCTGGATTTGCTGAAGTACATTACCTCAATTGATAGTATTTGTCCCTTTACAGCAAAGAGTTACGATCAATATCTTGTAAATTTATAGGATGAGAAAACTATATTATAAAACATTAACTAATGCAATATCGAAGTTCTTTGGCAATCCTCAGTTCTTAATATTATACTTAACAAATGATTGCTGGATGAAATGCAGGCACTGCTTCTATAATGAGAAGTTCAGGGCTCAGAATAATATTACCAAAGATGAACTTACTTATGATGAAATCGATAAATTGGCAGCATCAATCAAAAAGATTCTATATATTAGTTTTGCCGGTGGCGAGCCGTTCATACGAGATGACCTTGAGGAAATAATAAAACTGTTTACAGTCAGGAAAAAAGTTTTCAGGTATCAGATACCTACTTCCGGATACAAAACAGATTTGATTCTGGATAAAACAGAGAGAATACTTAAGGATAATAGAACTATTCCGTTCAGAGTTCACGTATCACTTGATGGCAATGAATCAGTACAAAAGAAGATAAGAGGACTGAATGATTCATTCAGAAAGGCAATTGAAACAATCAAAGAGTTGAATAAACTCAAGAAGAAGTTTGATCATTTTGATGTTGGTGTTATTACAACAGTATGCAGTTACAACCAGGATATCATTGAAGAATTGAGTAGTATAGTTGAAGAATATCATGATGACGGAGAGTGGTGCATAAATCTACTGAGAGGTGATCCGCGAAATCCGGAGGCTGGGGAAATTCAACTGGAACATTATATCAAAGCAAATGAGATAATTGATAAGAGGATAAAAGCCCGGCGTTACAAAGGTTACAGCGGACACCTGAGTTCTGGATGGCTTTCTGCAAAGAACGCAGCAAGAAGAAAGATCATCTGCAAGATAATCAGTGGTAAGTTTAAAGGAGGCGGATGCACGGCTGGTTCCCTCGGAGGAATTATTTATCCTGATGGGTCGGTATATCCTTGCGAATTGCTCAAGAATTCATTTGGAAATTTAAAAGATTACAATTTCAATATTTCTGGTTTATGGAATTCAGCTGATGCCAAGAAATTAAGGAACTGGATCCAAGATAGTGAATGCATCTGCACACATGAGTGCACGCTCTCTACTAATTTTCTGATACAGCCAAGAACCTGGCCTGTATTACTTTCAGAAAGACTGAAATTATTCGTAAATACATAACCTTTAGATCATGAAAAATAAAATGAAGTACAATTTGTTTACTAAGAGACTTCTTGATATAATTCTTGCTTCAATAGGTATCCTGATATTTATTCTCCCTTTACTTATATTGGGACTTATGTTAAAAATTGCATCCGGCGGGCCGGTTATTCATTGGTCAGAACGTATAGGTTTAAAAAGAAAACATTTCTTAATGGCCAAATTAAGAACTATGAAGAATGATACACCTCAGGTATCGTGTACTCATCTCAAAAATCCGCGGTGTTACTTCATTTGTTTCGGGAAATTCTTGAGAGAATACGGAATTGATGAGCTTCCACAACTGTATAATATTCTCAAAGGTGATATGAGCGTAGTTGGACCAAGACCTGTTATTATGGATGATGCCAGATTAATTGACTTAAGAAACATTAAGAATATCCACCAGTTAAAACCCGGACTCACAGGACTGGCACAGATCAAATCCAGCAAATATTCTGACGACTCAACAAAAGTCAAATATGACGAACAATATTTAAACAATATTTCATTTAAGCTCGATATAAGAATTTTGCTTGAAACAAATTATTACTTATTTCGGAGAAACTTTATAGATAAGCCGAAAAGAAATCCGGAAATTTCGTCCTTCAAGGAACCAGTTTTTAGTGCCGGTTTGCAACATTTGGAAACCTGAGATAAGTGCAATAACCATAACGAGTATTTATCTTAGAAATGAACAACTAACATTGCTCAAGCGTAACTGCATTCAGATTCCCGTATTTTAGTCTCAATTGAGACGTCCTCTATTCAATAGGTCCTTGTGATGTTATGGATTACAGATTTCATCACGTAATCCATCACTTTTTTGCCTTTATTGTTTTACCATTATCCGTTAATTTTGGGGCAAATCAATCATTTTCAGGGTACATAATTGGTACAACGGAAGAGTTAATACACTTCTTCCGTTAGCTCTATTATTAAATACGAAATTTTTAAACTAAAAACTCATATCTAAAACAATGGAAAATAATAATAACAGCAAATGCCCCGTCACCCGGGCTAACGGTTTTGCTGGCGCCGGCACAAGCAACCGCGACTGGTGGCCAAACCAGTTAAGGCTGAACGTATTGCGCCAGCACTCTGAACTCTCTGATCCCATGGGAAAGGATTTTAACTACCCTGAGGCATTTAAAAGTCTGGACTACCAGGCAATAAAACAGGACCTCAAAAAGCTTATGACAGATTCACAGGACTGGTGGCCCGCAGATTTCGGTCACTACGGACCGCTCTTTATTAGAATGGCATGGCACTCTGCAGGTACATACCGAACAGGCGATGGCCGCGGCGGAGCCGGACAGGGACAGCAGCGTTTTGCACCTCTTAACAGTTGGCCCGATAACGCCAACTTAGATAAAGCACGAAGACTGCTTTGGCCTGTTAAACAGAAATACGGTCAGAAAATTTCATGGGCCGATCTTATGATATTAGCAGGTAACGTTGCGCTGGAATCAATGGGATTTAGAACCTTTGGTTTTGCCGGAGGACGCGAAGATGTATGGGAACCCAACCAGGATGTTTATTGGGGTAATGAAACAAAGTGGCTTGAAGGTGATAAACGCTACACAGGCGAGCGCGATCTAGATAATCCTTTGGCTGCTGTGCAAATGGGATTGATATATGTTAATCCCGAAGGTCCAAACGGTAACCCTGACCCACTGGCAGCGGCAAAAGATATCCGCGAAACATTTGCACGCATGGCTATG
>JAUQWT010000047.1 GCA_030835005.1 Ignavibacteria bacterium
CTCAAGCCGTCAGGGTTCAGTTTCCGGAAGTGAAGACATTGTTGTAATCGAATACGGTGAAGATGGGGATCAGCGAAAAAAATACAGAGTTTCAAACCCCGGAACTGATGTTGCAAGAGATATAAGGGTTGATAACGATAGAAATATTACTATTGCGGGTTCTTTGAACGGAAGCTTAAGTGATGATATGGGAGCAGGCAGGTTTTTTGATGGTGGTGATAACCACGTGAGCAGCGAATTCGTCATAATCAGTGTAACTCATACTTACGATATGTCAACTCTGAGCAATATTGAACCGGGGACTCCGAATAGCTTTAACTTGTATCAAAACTATCCTAATCCGTTTAACCCCTCTACATCAATCAAATTTGATGTTAGTAACTCATCAATGGTCAAAGTCTCAATTTATGATGCTCTTGGCAGGGAAGTTAGTACTCCGGTTAGTGATTATCTCAATGCAGGCACTTATGAGATCTCCATAAGTTTGTCAAGTCTATCCTCCGGAATATACTTTTATAAGATGACATCAGGAACGTTTTCGGACATAAAGAGAATGATGTTGATAAAATAATAGAACCAAACATAACAATAATTTTAAGATCCATCTGCATAAAGATGGATCTTTTTATTCAGACCGGTCACACTATTGATTTAAGCGAGAAATTTACGAAGCTAATTGCTTTAGTTTTAAGAGATATTTTTGGCTGTAATCATTTTCTTTCTCCGGATTCTCCAAAACCGAATCTAAAAGCTGGCTGTCATTTCTATACTCTCGGATCAGGAAAGAATTGTATCCGTTTGATCTAGAAGTCTCAATAGACAATTTCAAATATGATTTTACTTTTTCATGCAGCCCTCTTTTGAAATAAAAATCAGATAAATAAAAACTAACCTGTGCAAGGTTATACAATAGTGAATTTGTTGTATAATAACTGAATGCTTTCAAAAAAATACTTTCTTTCTCATCCGGAGAAATATCATACAATAATGCCCGAAAAACTTCAACCTCCATACTTTTAAGATGATTATTTGCATCGAGGAATTTACTAGATATCCCGAAATAATTTTTTGCCTCTTCAATTCTATGCTTGTAATAAAAGCACTCAGTGATCAGCCTGCTGCTTAAGTAAATATATTGTTTATGATTCAGCACTACCGATTCTTCATAAATTTTTTTCAAAACCTCAATTGCGCCGTCAAAATCTCCTGATTCAAAAAGAAATGATTGCCTGGCGAGAAGATACGGTATCTTTAAGATAGCCGTAGGAAAGCGGGTTATCATCCCATCAAGTTCTGTAAGGTATTTCCCTGCTTTTGAATATTCAGCCGATTGTGACGAAAGAAGTGTCAAATTACATAATACTTCAAATCTATCAATAACATTTCTTTCGTCATTAACAGCTTTTTCATAAAAATCAACTGCTTTTATGTAGTTTCCACGTACTAAATTAATGTGCCCCAGCAGCTTGCGGCTGCTGTTTAACAGGCCTTCTTCAACCGGACTGTAATCTTTATTTTCAATTTCACACAATAGCTCCTCTGCTTTCTGATATTCGGATGAATGGAATAAAGCATAAGCAAGGTAATAAGCTAAATTGTTCTTAAACTCTTTGAGAGATGGATCAACAATAAGTGCTTTAAGCTCAATGATAACAGATTCTGTGTTGCCCATATTCTGCATTACCAGCGCCCTGTTAATAGAGGCATGTACTAGAAGTTTGTAATCACTTTCTTCTTTTGCCTTCACCAGCGCTTTATTCAGGTATTCCATCGAAGTTTTCAAATCACCGGCATAAAATTTCTGAAGTATTCCCAAATTAATAAGGCTTCTGAGGTTACCATCAACATACTTTGAAGGAAGAGCATTTAGCCATGACCAAAGAAATTCAATCTTTCCTTCACTGAACATTTCCTTAAAGTTATCGTTGATCTTTTCAGCTGCCGCACCAAAGTCCTGCGCTTTAATCATGTAATTTATGGATGTAGCTACATCATTTTTCTCATCGTAATAAATATATGTTTTTCTGTAAATTTCTCTTATTTCTTCAGCGGATTTCAATTCAAACAGTTTTGCCTGCATGTAATTTCTGAAGAGTATGAGATAATTGTATGAAATTATTGAAGTGCCATCTCCATATTCTATTGGTATAGTCAGCACAAATGTATGATTTTCAAGCAGCTTTGCAATTATCTGATCAAAGTCATTAATACCCAGGCTTTTTAAACAAAGCTCGGAGTGAAAGTTCTCAATAACCGAAGTAATCAAAAGAAACTCCTTTGTCCGGTCATCAAACTTGCTATAAGTCTTTTCAGCAAGGAAATTAAAGATGTTTTCCGGTATCGGCTGTTTTTCAATTTTTACATCATCGAGATCTACTCCAAACCCCTGCGATATCATGTGAAGGCCTGTTATCCATCCACCAAGCTTTCCGATTATTTCATTTACTTTTTCGGGATTATTCACCTTATACTTTGATCTTAACAGTTCATGTGATTCTGTATTATTAAAGACAAGGTCTTCCATTTCTATCTTAAGCATCATTTCGTTAATCACATAATGCATGAAATCCAGCTCAGGAAGCTGCCGGGAAGTCATAACCAATTGCATAGTGTCAGGCATATTCTTGATCAGAGAATCTATTAGATAATCCTTCCACTCAACTCCTTCAATGTGATGATAATCATCAAATACTATTGCAGTTTTTTTGTCAAAACAGTTTTTGCATTCTTTACTTAAAGTAACAGCAATGTCGTTAATTGCCTCTTTAACATTTGAATTAAATTTGTTTTTTTCAAGATGGGAATTGAGGAGATTAATTGTATCTACGCCAAATAGAGAATTTAATTTCTTGAGTGAGTAAATGATCGTGTAGAAAAGTGAATAAACATGGTCAATATTTTCAGAAATGTTCAACCATGCATAATCGATAGAAGATGCGCGAAGGTAATCCAAAGCCAGAGTAGTTTTGCCATAACCAGCCGGGCTTGTTATGAGTATCAGTTTCTTATCGAAGTTATCTTTTATAAGGTTCAGCAGCCTCGGTCTGGAGATTAAATGAGAAGGAGGCTCCGGAGCATTTATTCTTGAAAGTAATAGAGTATTTGTTACATTTTTCAATTGATTTTACTTAATTTAAGTATAAACAATAGAAAATCAAATGTTTAAAAAATAACCGATTCACGGGTGTCTGCAATATGTGTTAAAATACTGATTTTAAATCATTTTCAGTAGAAAGGCTTATGTTCTCCGCTTGGTTAATCATGCTATAACGCAAAATGGTGATTGTTCATACTATGCTAATTGTGTAATTTATTCACTAAAAGAACTATAAGCCATGACAAAAAAATACACTCTCTCTCATTTGTTGATGCTTTTGTGTTTCCTTTCTGTGCAGATATTTCCGCAGGTTTGGGTAAACAGCTATAACGGATCAGCCAACCAAGATGATAAGAGCACTGCAATTAAAATTGATGCTTTCGGTAACATTTATGTCACCGGATACAGCACAGGGATCGGAACTTCTAAGGATATTACAACAATTAAATACAACTCTGCTGGAGTACAGCAATGGGCTGCAATATTTAACGGTTCTGCAAACGGCGATGATGAAGCGTATGCAATTACAGTTGATGTTTCGGGTAATGTTTACGTTACAGGTTACAGCATTGGCTCCGGAAGCAGTAAAGATATCATAACTATCAAATACAACAGTTCAGGCGCAGAACAGTGGAAAATAAGGCATACCAGCTCCGGAAACTATAACGATGAAGCCTATGCTATTACGGTCGATAGTTTCGGTAATTCATATATATGCGGCTATGCATATGATGACGGAAAAGGTAATGAGATAACTGTTATTAAATATAATTCATCAGGAGTAATGCAGTGGGTCAGGGATTATAACGGTACTAATGATGAAGATACGGATGAAGCCTATGCAATAACAATTGACGGAAACGGAAACATTTACGTTACAGGCTCCAGTGAAGGAAGTACTACTCAGAAAGATTTTGTTACTATTAAGTATAATCCTTCCGGCGTAGAGCAGTGGGTTCAGAGATATAATAATTCACCATCCAATAATAACGATGAAGCTTATGCCATAACAGTTGATGGAGCAAGCAATGTATACGTTACCGGGTACAGTTATGCAAACAGCAGCGGCAAAGATTACGTTACAATAAAATACAACACAGCCGGAACCCAGCAATGGCTATCTAGATATAACAATAATTCAGCCAATGATGATGATATTGCCAGATCTATTGCTGTTATGAACAATAATGATATAGTTATCACCGGTTCAAGCAAAAGCTCACCCGCCTCAAATAAGGAAGATTACTTAACTATAAAATACAATTCAACTAACGGATCTGAAGTGTTTGTTTCCAGATACAATGATTCAGCCGCAAATAACGCAGATATAGCTTATGCGGTTGGCGTGACCTCTTCGAACAGTTCTGTTTTTGTAACGGGCACCAGCAGGCAAAGTTCCTCACCCGGAAGTGAAGATATTGTGACTCTAGAGTATAACTCTGCGGGCAGTCTAAGGGAGAAGTATAGAATAACGAACCCGGGTCCGGATGCAGCGTTTGATATATGTGTTGATAATAACAGTGATTTTTATTTAACGGGTTATCTCTCTGGCAGCAGAAACGGCTTTGATATGGGCTCGGCTAAATTTCTGGATGCACAGCTTGTTGTGATTTCAAATACAGGGGTCGGTACTCCCTCAGATTACAGGCTATTCCAGAATTATCCAAATCCTTTCAATCCTTCTACAAAAATTGGATTCAGTATAAAAAAGGCATCCATGGTTAAAATTGCTGTTTATGATATTCTGGGAAAAGAACTGCTGACCCCGGTAAATGATTTTTTGATGAGCGGAACATACGAAGTTTCTTTTGAATTAATTAATCTGCCGACAGGCCTCTATTACTATAAAATGACGGCGGAAGATTTTTCAGACACCAGAAAAATGATGTTAATAAAGTAAAAACAGTCTTTCCAAGTAAAGTCAAAGATCATTTATAAAGAATATCACTTTTAAAGAGGATTCTTTGATTTCCCCAGATTTTTTTTTTAGAATAGTTTCGGATCATAACTCCTGCAAAGTGAATTCCCGAATTTTCGCCAAATCAGAGTGAAAATTCATATAAGTGAAATAAAAAGAGGAAGCAGATTGCATTATGATGCCAGATAAGAATTACGAAAATGAAATATTTTCTCATACACATTCCCGGAATGCTAATAATCTCACCCTGATAAATGCCAAAAGTAGTGCTGATGAAAAGGATATAATTCAATTCATGGTTAATAAGGAAGGGAAGATCCTCACTCTTGAGGGTGGCGGCCTTCAATTAATCAATGTTAACAAGTTTGATTTCCTTGAAAAGAACATTAACAATATTCTCCCTGCAGAAAATGAGTTCCTCTCA
>JAUQWT010000003.1 GCA_030835005.1 Ignavibacteria bacterium
ATGGGGCTAAATTATTGGATTACTTGATTTTTAGCTTGTTTTTTAATTATATTTGTAACATAAGAGAGCAAAACCAGCCTATCAAAGGGTTAAGTTACACATATGGTATCAGATGATATATATTAATAAACTAATAGTCCGAAAGGACGGGAGGGCATAAATGAAGCCGACAGTTAAGTCAAAGACCGATAATCCGTTAAGCGAGCTGATTGACGATGAAACTTATAATAATTTGAAGAAATACAAATTATTGGATGAAAAGGCTATACGCGATTACAAAATACGGCAAATGTACAAGGATATGAGAAGGGAAATGAGCGCAGGGGAGGCTATTGATAAGATACAGGAGATGTTCCCTTATCTTCAGTTCGATACAATAAGAAAGATCGTTTACCAGGTTTCTAAAAAGTAAGATCTGTTTGAGAATTATGGCTAAGGCAGGACGCACGATTTGGAAATAATCAGGGCAAATGGCAGGAATTCTAACGCTTCGAACAGATATAATCCATTTGAATTACCTATCAGCCGGGACTTAATAAGAGTTCTGGCTGATTTTATTTTCAATGAAACCAACCGTTTCGGGCTTTCTAAAGTGGTGGTTGGGCTCTCGGGAGGAATCGATTCTACAGTAGCAGCTTATCTTGCAGTAAAAGCGCTCGGGCCCAAAAATGTGCTCGGTGTTTTGATGCCTTACAGGACATCCAGTGCAGATAGTGTAAGTGATGCTCTAAAGGTTGTTAAAGACCTTAAGATCAAAAGCATGATAATAAACCTTACCGGAGCTGTAGATGCACTTTCCGAAAATGATCCTGACATTTTAAAAAACAAAGTTCGTTTCGGAAACATAATGGCAAGGATGAGGATGATATGCCTTTATGATCAGTCATATGAATACAAAGGACTTGTACTCGGAACAGGAAACAAAACAGAGATTTTGCTGGGTTATACAACTCTATTTGGTGATGCGGCAAGTGCCATAAATCCTTTGGGTGACCTTTATAAAACCCAGGTGTGGCAATTGGCTGAAGTCTTGAAATGTCCCAAGCAGATAATCAGAAAGAAACCATCGGCAGATCTTTGGTCCGGACAAACAGATGAAGGTGAATTGGGATTCACGTACAAAGAAGCGGACGAACTGCTTTATTATATGATCGACCAGCGGTACAATGATGATGAACTCAGTGATTTGGGATTCAAGCCCGCATTCATTAAGTCAGTGAGGGATAAAATACGTTTTAACCAGTTTAAGCGTGTTCCGCCCTTAATTGCTAAGGTTTCCAACCGTACCGTAAATATCGATTTCAGATATAACAGGGATTGGGGAAGCTGACACAAATGAAAAACTCTAATATCCAACAAGGAATATAATACAGTGGCATAGGGACCCTGTTTTCTTTTCTAATGAGAAGTGAATTTGATCAGAATAATTCTAAGGCAATAATTGTTCAAGCCAGCCGGATACAAAAGGAGACTCTAGTTACTCATAAAGTAATCGGCTTTATCGATCCACTCGTTCAAAGTCGGAGCCATTGAAGGATCAAGATTCTTAGCCTTTTTCCAATCAGTAATAGCCTCGGAATAATCGTGGTTATAGTAATATGATATCCCCCTGTTCAGGTAGGCCTGAATATAACCTTTATCCATCTTAATGACTTTAGTAAAATCCTTTACAGCTTCAGTCCAATCCTGTTGCTGCATGTATGCCAGGCCCCTTGAGTAAACCGGTCCTACTAGTTCGGGAAACTTGCTCATAATCTTGCTGTAGTCCTTAATTGCCTGTTCGTAATTTTCCATTTTATAATTAATGTCTGCGCGATTAATTACTGGGGCGAGATAATCAATATCAATTTTAGATGACTGGTTGAAATCCTTCAGTGCTTTTTCATATTCTTTCAATTGCATATAAGTAAGTCCCCTGAAATTAAGGCAAATGGCATCATTTGGTACAAGCTTCAAGAACTTATCGAAATATTCAAGCGAGGCTTCGTAGTTTGCATCTTCATAAAGTTTCTTTCCCTTGAAGAACAAATTGATTGACTCAAGCTTTACTTTATCAGAATACACCCCTAAATCAACATTAAGGACATCTTCTATTTTTATGGCAAAATTCAGGTTTTGACCTTCCTTGAATCCCATAGTGCTGATCCCTATTAACTCTCCTTCAGAATTCAGAACTGCCCCTCCGCTTGAACCGGGCGAAAGGCCGGCACTTATCTGAATATACTCGATGTCGTTCTTCTTATCCTCAAATTTCCTGAAACCTCCGATCAAACCTTCAGTAATCGTGTTTTCCATCCCCATTGGGCTGCCGATTGCGTAAACTTTGTTCCCCGCCTTCAATGTAACGGTGGTTCCGATCTTGACCTGTGGAAAATCCCCGTCTTCCAGTTTCAAAATCAATACATCTTTATCGATACTTAAGCCAACAATTTCAGAAAACTTTATTTCCTTATCCATATGTTTCAGTACCAGTTTTTCGTTTCCTGCGAAGATGTGAAAATTAGTTATAAGGATGTTCTTATCTTTAAGGATCACACCGCTGCCCTGAGTCGATTTTTCACCTCCAAAATCATATGCTTCTACAACAACAATTGCACCACTGACTGATGTGAATATTTCATCTGCGGTTTGTGAAAACAGCAGAAGGTCTGAAAAAAGCAAACCAAAAAAAGAAAGTATGAACGCGGTCACGGCTTTTGGGTTTCTGTCCATTTAGGGCCTCCATTAGCACCAAAAATAATATAAAGCATCTGAAAAAACAATATTATAGCGGTTAGGGATATTTTCGGTGTAAAACTGTGCGAATAGTTTGATTTCTCCTATCTGTATTCAGAATTGTCAAAAATGTACGAAAAATTGGAACAAAAAAGTCAACTATCAGGTATTTAAGATGTCTGTTCTAAGTAAAATTGGATAATCATCTTAGAGTAGAAAATGATTAATTCATTGAATTTATGCTAATTTTAAACTATATTTAATGTTCTTATGCAAATAAAAATCACGTTACTGTTTGCAATTATTGCGGTTTCCGCTTGCTCAATTTCAGCACAATTCGGAGATTTTACTTCTTCAACTGTTCTGAAAGAGAAATTCACTGATAGAAACGGCAATCCTCTGACCGGCAAGGGTATTGTTATCGGAGATGTTGACTCGGGAATTGATGTATTCCACCCGATGTTCTTTTTTGCCGATGGCGGAGAGTTCTCATGGATAGATGTGAATGGCGATGGTAAGTTGACACCGGGAGATGACGGTATCGATAAGAACGGCGACGGAAAGATCTCGGACAAAGAGATAATAAGATATGTCGAAATATCGGACAATACCTGGGGTATGCTTGGCTCGCTTGGCGCAGAGCCACGGAAATACAATCCGGGATTTGATTTTTTATACTTAGATGCGAACGGGAACAAGAAAAGAGATTTTGGGCCGAAATCAGGATTTACCGAAAGCGAACCAACTTACGGTGAACAGTTTTTCATAGCCCTTGATGATAATAAGAATGAGAAAATAGAAGCAGGAGAGAAGCTAGTTGCGCTTAAGACCTCTAAGATACGCTCTGTCAGGCAGCGAGACGGAATTATCAGGAAGCGCGGAATTGATCTAATTCTGACCGAGGAAGACAAGAACGGGCACGGCACCGGTGTGGCTGGTCTAATCATTGGAGGACATTATGGTGTGCAGAAAATACACGGACTTGCTCCTGATGCAGAGATGGTTTTTTCATGTATTCAGTATGCATACACTCCGCGGTTTGTGAGGAATTTCCCGGAACTTATAAGTTTTTTGAAAGACGAGAAAGTAAATATCCTGCTATTTGAAGACGGCGAATGGATGTGGGAATTTATGGACGGCTCCAGTGAAGAAGAGGAAATGGTTAACCAGATGGCGAGGGACGGGATAACAGTTATCGGCGGTTCAGGAAATATGTCCGGAGGTAATATGGTGATAATCGATACTCTGCTTGCCGGGACAACAGAGACATATATTGCAAGCTGTTCGGGCAAGCCTGAGGATGAAGTAAAGAAAAATGACGGTGTCTATTTTTCATTTCTATGGAAAGATCCAGAAAATAACATAACGTTTACGGTTGAGACGCCAGATGGGAAGTCATCTGAAGAAATTTCTTCAGGGAGCGGTTTCATAAAAGTCGGTCAGTATAATTTGTTTTACAGCCGCGAAGTATCTTCAAAAGGGACTGTGATGATGAAGTTCGGTGCTTCTGCACAGGATTCAGATATTGTTCGCGGCAAATTCAAAATAAGACTTACAAGCAGCAGGAATGAATTTGTAAGAGCTTACGTCGTTGATGTAACTCAGTCATGGGCAGGAAATGCAAGATGGATAAATCATCCGAATATTAGTGATGAATCGAATATTTGCTTCCCTTCAACTGCCGATAGCATCATAGCAGTTGGTGCATATGTTTACAATATGGGATGGGGAGATAAAGTTGGTGATCTTGCAACTTACAGCAGCAGAGGATATAACATAACCGGAAAACTTGGAGTAGATATTACCGGACCGGGTCACTCAACTTTCAGCACTGAAAAAAACCTGAGCTACCAGATATTCAGCGGAACAAGCTCAGCAGCTCCGCATGTAGTCGGTACTGCCGCATTGCTGCTGCAATATAATCCGAACCTGACACATGAGCAAATAAGAGCTATACTGATGAATACTGCAAGAAAAGATAATTTTACTGGAGATGTACCTAATGCAGACTGGGGCTACGGCAAGCTGAACTCAGAAGGCGCAATAAGATACGTGATTTCAAACGAATAATTAATTTAACATAATAAATAAACACAAGAGCAGGCGCAATTAATTGATTCGCTTCGCCCTGAATCAGGAAAAAATGAGAAAAAACAAAAGAGAAGAGCAGAGTCAGTACAAGACAATGCAAATGAACCAGAAACAGCAGCAGCAAAGGAAAAAGAAAGTTGATCCATTAAAGACTCGCGGTATCAAGTATATTGATTACAAAGATACCAGGCTGCTTGCAAGGTTTGTTAACGAACAGGGTAAGATACTTCCTTCGAGGATAACGGGAATAAGCTCGAAGATGCAGAGACAGCTCACCGAAGCTATTAAAAGGGCAAGACATCTTGCACTGATGCCGTTCGTAAGCGAAGAGTTCAGGCCGTAAGCTGAGCTCAAATGAACTTTATTTCTTGATCGAGCCTGTTTCTGTTCTGCAGAAACAGGCTTTTTCTGTTTAAAAATGTCAAATACTAAGATCATATCATACTGTTCCTTCCTGTTCATACTTTTGGCTGCGGAAATCAACGCCCAAAGTGAGTTCGTGATCGGAGAGTACACTGTGAAAGAAATTCTCGATGGTGATACGTTCAAATTCGAAGGAATTGACCGTAATACAAGATTGCTTGGTATCGATACTGAGGAGACATTTAAAAAAAGCGATGCCGGGGAAAGAACAAGTGAAATTGCCCGGTATTGGTCTGATTATTACGCACATAAAAAAGATTCTTCCGGCAAACCTGCTAAAATAGAATCTCCCTTTGGCTACGGCACATGGCAATGGACAAAGAGCTTATTTGATGACGTTGTAAAGGTACGTCTGGAATCGGACGATTCAAAAAGAACTGAAGATATGTACGGGCGATACCTTGTTTATGTTTTTGCGATCAAAACTGACGGCACTGAGTTTAACTATAACCTTGAATGCGTTAAACAAGGTTACAGCCCATACTTCAATAAATACGGTAATTCAGCCAGATTCCACGATGCATTTATGAAGGCACAGGAGTATGCAAAAGGAAAGAAGCTTGGCATCTGGAGCGGGAACGAGCTGTGTTACACTGATTACTCAGAAAGACTCGAGTGGTGGAATAAACGTGCAGAACAAATAGAGCATTTTGAAAAAACATATTCACGATTAAACAGCTATTACTCATTGCTTGATCCTTCAGATTACACAGAACTCAAATTACGATTAGGTGACACAGTAAACGTATTCGGAAGCATATCAAGGACGTTTACGGATAAAGAGCCGCATTTGGCAATTCTCGAGGCAGGCAAAGAGGAAAGACTGGACCTCGTGTTCTTTGCTGAGCATTATTCTTTGTTACACGGATTTAGCCTGGATAATCCAAAAGATTACTACATTTACGCAAGAGGACTTCTTGGAGAATTCAACGGAAGGCTTCAGATAATCATTGAAGACACATCACAAGTAAGGAGGGAATAAAATAGCAAAACCATGTTCATAGATACGCACGCACATCTTAATTATCCGGATATTGCCTCCAATATCAGTGATTACCTTAAGCGCGCAGAGGATGCCGGCGTTGAGTCAATTATTGTTCCCGCTACTACCTATAGAACCTCGCTTGATGTGGTTGAACTGGTGCAAAAGCACAGAATACTTTGGGGAGCGGTTGGAATTCATCCTACTGAACTAAAGGATTTTGATGAGAAGCATCTCGAAGGAATTGAAGTGCTTGCAAAAGAAAGCAAAATAGTAGCGATCGGAGAGATCGGGTTGGATTATTATTGGGAGCCCTATGACAAAGAACTACAAAGACATGTGCTTCTTGAGCAATTCAGAATTGCGAAGAGATCTTTGCTGCCGGTTATTGTGCATAACAGGAATTCCACCGATGACCTGATGGATATAGTCAGAGCCGAATATGAAGGAGGGGCACTCAAAGGGCAGTTCCACTCATTCAGTGCAGGTTTGAAAGAAGCAGCCGAATGCCTCAAAATGGGGTTTTATATCTCTTTCACAGGAAACATTACATATAAGCCCAATGCAGGTACACTAACTGCATATGAGATCGTGAAGAATACCCCCGTTGATAATCTGCTCCTGGAAACAGATACTCCCTACCTTCCGCCGGTACCTTTTCGCGGGAAACAGAACGAACCTTCATACATTAAATACACTGCACAAAAGCTGGCTGAACTGAAAGAAATCAATATTGAGATATTGGCTGCTACAACCACAAATAACGCTAGGTCACTTTTCAAACTGAGCTGAATCCAGTATTAGGAAATTTAACAATATCCCCTGCATTTTAACAAAGGCTTAATATTTACTTAACGGAATATAATTAATTTG
>JAUQWT010000369.1 GCA_030835005.1 Ignavibacteria bacterium
AATTCCAATAGGAAAAGACTGCGTGTAAACCTGCGCACCGTTAACTTGATTGTTAAATAATCCGGCATAAAGACTTACAACATTGGTATCACTTAGATCTCTGACAATTCTTGACGCAACAGGATTTTGAGGAAGACCATTGTTCATTATAGTGAAGGTCTGCCCTTCGTTTGTGCTTTTGTATATTCCTCCTCCTGGTTCCTGAGGATTTCTAGAACTGGCAGCAATATAAAAATGAGAAAGCTCTTCAAGACTGACATAAGTTCTGGATATTGTTTCAACTTTTACATTTGTTCCCAGCAGAGCTGAGACAACCAGTCCTGCATAACCCGCCTGTGATGAACTCGTAAGAATTTTTCCGTCATCTGTACCCGCAATTAGTTTCTCTGAGTAGCCATAATCGGTTTGAACACTGTAGAAACTCACGCTTGTTACGGTATCCCCCGAAGGCAAACCGGTGCTTTGGTACCAGGAGTCACCCTGATTGGTGCTGATGAATAAGCCGTTAGAAGTTGCTGCTGCAACAATATTGTTAGAATCTCTGGCAATATCCCAAATCCAACTGTTAGGAGGAATACCGTTGTTGGCGTACTCGTAATCTCCAAAACCTGTAGAAGTATTTCTTAATATACCTGTCCTTGTTCCGCCGAAAACAAGTGTATCAAAAGCCAGAAGACTGAAAACGTTGTTACCCGTTGAGGCAAAATTAAAAACCGAATACCATTCTGACCCACCGTTAGAACTGTAATATATCCCTTCATTCTGACCGGGATAGTACCAAAGGCTTGCATACAGGTAACCTGTAGTTGAAGCAGTTAGGCAGCGGCCAATGTAACAGTTAGCAGAGTTCTGCCAAGACTGCCCGGCATTATAAGATAACCTGATACCCCCGGATTGAATATTGGGAATGCTGCCTGTTGTAACTATCAAATAGACAGTTGATTGGTATTCAAAAACAATCATATCTGTGATCCCGCTCCCTGGTGGAGTTGCAGAAGTTTGCACCCATTGAGAAGCTGTATTCATCGCTGCAAACTGAACAATAAGATAGAGCATTAAGATTGATTTCATGATTAACTGCCTTTCCATCTCACTTGGAGAGTTATTTTATTAAGATCATTTTTTTTGTATCTGTAAAATTTCCTGCCGTAATTCTGTAAAAATAAACACCACTCGGATATTTTGAAGCATTCCAATCCACCTGATAAACTCCTTGACCCATCTGCCTATTTACAAGTGATTCTAAAACCCGACCGAGCAGATCATAAACTACTAGTTTTACAAATGAAGACTTCGAAACCGAAAATTCAATATTTGTAGCAGGGTTAAACGGGTTAGGGTAGTTTTGAGAAAGTGAGAAATGACTTGTGACTTGATTGGAGATTTGCTGAATACCGATAGGCACATCTCTTTTGTAAACCGCCGCTCCGTTAATTGTATTGTTGAAGAAACCGGAAATGAGCTCTTTCGATGATTGACCTGGTATTCCTACAATTGAAGAAACTTTAGGATTCTGAGGGAAGCCGTCATTCATTTGTTCAAATAACCCGTTATACCTTTGTCGATATACTCCGCCTCCGTTTGCACCCGAGTGAAAGCCAGCGAAAAATTCTTTGTCACCTTGTTCATCCTCAAAAAATATTATCCCTTCGTTTTCATCTGATACTTTGGCTACTTGACGTATAGCGCCAATCGAGAGATATGGACCGCCAATTATTGCATCCGTTTCAAGAATAGATCCGTGATTAGTACCTGCATAGAGCTTGTCCGTATTGCCATTATTATCGGTTTGTATTCTAAAAAAGCAGAGACGCTTTATTGTATCTCCCGCCGGTACTCCTGTTGTCTGCTGCCATGAATCGCCTGAGTTTGTAGAAATAAACAAACCGTTGCTTGTAGCTGCCGCAAATATACTGTTTGAATCAACTGCCAAATCCCAAACCCAGCTATTTGCAGGGATGCCATTATTTACCGGATTGAATATTGTTCCGCCATTGGTGCTTTTCAGGACTCCGTTCCTTGTCCCGAGATAAATAGTATTATTATCCAGTGCAGGCGCAATTATGGAAAAGATGTTATTGCCCGCTCCTATCGGATAATGCATAAAGAAAGTACTACCGTTATCAGTAGATCGATATAGTGCTTCGGGATTTGGGTAGGGCCAGGAACTTGCAAAAATGTAACCTCCACGGGAAATTGCAAGTGTCCTTGCAGTATAACCGTTTATTATCTCTTCCCAGTATTCTCCTCCGTCTGTAGACCTTCTTATGCCTCCATATTGACCGTTTGGCCAGTTAAAACTGGAAGTAGTAACAATTAACGCCCCGGCATCAGTAACAACCATGTCAGTAATTCCGCCCCCTGCCGGTGTTGATTGCGTCTGCACCCATTGCGATAAAACGGGAACTGACAAAATTAAGACTAAAATGAATAAAGAGCTTTTCATTTTGTAATTCCTTTCCATCTCACTTGGAGAGTTATTTTGTTAAGATCATTTTTTTTGTATCTGTAAAATTTCCTGCCGTAATTCTGTAAAAATAAACACCACTCGGATATTTTGAAGCATTCCAATCCACATTGTAAACACCTTCAGCCATTTGCTTGCTAACAAGAGTTTCAACCTCTCTGCCCGTTATATCAAAAATAATCAGTTTTACAAATGATGATTTTAAAACATTGAATTCAATATTAGTTGTTGGGTTAAAGGGATTTGGATAGTTTTGTGAGAGAGAAAACTCATTCGGAATTTCATTAAATACCGGATTGATCCCAATTGTTCCCGGAGTGTATTTAATTGTGCAAAAATTATTTGATCCGCTTACGTTACTTCCTCCAGTAACGAATATATTACCCGAAGCATCCATTCCAACTGAATTACCGAAATCATTCTGGTTGCCGGAGCCGTTATGAGTTGCACGCCACTGAGTTGCTCCCGCGGGATTTATTTTTTCAGCTAAAACATCGAAATATGTTCCCGCTGCAACTTTTCCCGAAAGATACACATCTCCCGGTGAATCGATAGATAAAGAATTAACAATTTCGTTTCCGCCTGTGCCGGTAATGATCTTATTCCATTCCAGGGTACCGCTGCTGTTTAGTTTTGCCACGAATCCGGTGCTGCCCGTAGAACCGCAAAAATAAACATTACCGGAAGCATCAGTGATAATATCCTTTGCTTTATCTATTGACGCCTGTTCATACCTGTAAGCCCAAAGTTCTGAACCTGCGGATGAATATTTTAGAATTGCCAGATCATAACCCGATTCGCCTATTACTAATATATTTCCTGAATTATCTATTGTAATTGCGACACCATATTCAGTAATACTGTTATCCATCCCGGTATAATAAGCTATAAATTGCTGAACTCCCGCCGAGTTATACTTTATTAAACACAGATCGTACCAGGTGTTAATTCTGGTGCTATGACCGAAGACATAAACGTTTCCCTGGTTATCAAGTATCATATCTCTGCCTGCATCCTGTTCCGGGTTAGTGCCCGTTCCGTCGTGAACTGCTTGCCACAACTGCTGGCCATTGGGATCGTATTTTATTGTTACAATATCATCAGAACGGACATTATCAATATATGACTGCCCGGTTACAATTACATTTCCTGAAGCATCAACTGCAACTTTGAAAGCAATATCCCTGCCATGTGCGTTACCAGAGTATATCTTTACCCATTGCTGCTGACCTGATGCATTGTATTTTACTGTACAATAATCTCCTGTAAATACGGGGTCATTAAAATCCTGATTCGCATAACCCGTAACATATACATTGCCTTGATTGTCAACATCTATTGAAAGCGGAATATCATTCAGATCTTCTGACCCGTTATATACAGCAGACCATTGTTGTACGCCTGCGGAATTGTATTTTATAGTGCCATAGTCAGAATTACCCGAATATATCTCACCTGTGATGTATACATTCCCGTTCAAATCAACTTTCATATCATTTGATCTGCCTGGAGTTGAGTAATGCCTTACCCAGTCAACAGGAGGCGCTGGCTGTGAAACAATTTCAGTTGAAAACACAACAAAAAAAAGAATACACAAAATGTTCTTTAAAGCTTTCATGATTTGATTCCTTTCCATCTCACTTTTGGAGAGTTATATGTTTGAAATAAAGTTCCTCTATCTATCAGACAGGGCCTTCTTAAGTTCATAAATGATTTTCTTTTTGAAGGCCTTTTCTGCCTGCCCTGTGAGATGGGACTTTTTTCTGCAATGTTAAGAAATATGATTCTCACAGGTGATTCTTTTGTTGCGTGCAACTTAACTTTCCAATACCCCTTTCGGCAAAGAGAATTTGACAAAATTGCACCATATTTAAGAGGCATCAGCCTGAAAAGCTCAAATCTATTTTTATATTTATCAATATTTTATAAACAGTGCTTTGTGTTTTTTTTGTCATCAATTTATCTTAATTTTAGAGAAGCAAACCATACTGAAATGATAGCAAGTAAGGCAATAGAGCTATTAAGTACATTTTCAGAAACAGAATTTCACAAGTTTGGATCCTTCCTGAAGTCTCCTTATTTTAATGCTGAAAAGATACAGGTTAGGTTTTATGTATTGCTGAGGAAATATTTTCCGGAATTTGACAATAGGAACTTCAGCAAAGAAAAACTCTACTCGAAACTTTACCCGGGCAGGAAATACAGCGACGGAGTTATGAGGAATATACTCAGC
>JAUQWT010000370.1 GCA_030835005.1 Ignavibacteria bacterium
TATTGCCTTTGTCTCAGGCTGTTTCTCCGTCGCGATTTCAAATATATCAAGGCCATTGATGCCCTGCAGATATTGAAGGTTATAATCCAGCACCAGAACATGATATTTTTTTTTACCGTGTTTTATTTTGTTGATCGCATCAAGTGCACTTCTTGCAGAATCAACATGATAGCCTTCAGATTCAAGTACTTCACATAAAGTTTCGTTCATGTATCTGTCATCTTCAACTATCAATACTAATATGTTCAAATTTGGCATTTTGAATTTACCTGATTTTTTGATCAGGAAACCGCCTTTACCGGCCGGTAACCATTAATTGATTTGTTTTCGCTATTTGAAACTTTGTTATCCAGAGCTGCCAGGTCAATCAGAAGCCTTAAGTATCCCAGCTCTTCTTTTTTGATGTTCAAGTTTAACATTGTTCCCTCCATTTTTATTATTATCGGAATTTTCTATCTTATTACTATTCGAATATCTGCAAGGGAATAAGAACAATTAACGTGCCAAATCTTTTTGCTCTTTTTAAGTGTTAATAATATATTATTTGCTTGCAGTATGACATTTTTGTCTGTATTTTCTTTTGTAATTATGAGGGGGATACTTGAAAGTTACCAGTAAACCACAGTTAAAACATTTAGTTGAAAGATTGCCTTTGGAAAAGTTTATTCCGTCGGCTATTCTTCTGTTTTTGTTATGTTTCATAGTACTTAGCCTTATTACATATAATAATATAGAGCTATACAAGAACAGTCTTTCTGAAATTGATGATACCAATGAAATCCTGAGAAATACTGATAAGATCAGTCTGCAGCTTTCTCAGATGCAGCTATACAGGAGAGCTTACATTGTTAAGAATGATTCCAAATATCTTGGAGATTATGAAGAGTCAAAAAGAAATGTAAAAGAAGATATAAGCCGCATGAAGAGTCTTACTGGCGATAATATATTGCAGCAGGAATATCTTTCAAAGATAGATTCACTTTCTATGATAATAGTTTCGATGCTTGATACTTCGCTTGCCATGTTCAGCCGCGAGGAAAAAGTGTCTGAGACTCAAACCGCTCTAGCTCTCGGGTCACAGGAATTTCTTGATATAGCACACAGTCTCATCCAGGATGTTAAAGAAGAAGAGCTTAGAGTACTGGACATCCGGCAGGCAGATTCAAAACAAAATCTTGAAAATACACAGACATTTATTATAGTGACCAGCCTTTTCTCTTTCTTCATACTTGGTCTTTCTCTCTTTATAGCCAGAAGACTCATTAGGAACAAAAGCCGGACCGAGAAATTGCTTAAAGAATCTTATGATAAGCTTGAAGACAGGGTTGAAGAAAGAACGGCAGAGCTAAAAGTAACAAATAAGAATCTTGTAGATGAAATAAGCAACAGGGTCAAAATTGAACACTCACTTCGTGAAAGCGAGAACAGGTTCAGGGAAATGGCAGATTCTGCACCTGCGCTTATTTGGATGACAGGTAAGGATAATAAATATACATATTTAAATAAAGGATGGCTGAATTTTACAGGGAGAACATTGGACCAGGAATTGGGATATGGATGGTCTGAAGGCGTCCACCCCGAAGATCTTGAAAGGTGTGTGCAGGTCTATACTGCTGCATTTGATGCCCGTGAAGAGTTTGAAATGGAATACCGCTTAAGAACTTCAAACGGCGATTATCGGTGGATATTTGATACAGGAATTCCGAGATTTTCAGGTTCTGAATTCACAGGATACATTGGAGTTTGTGTGGATATACACCAAAAGAAGAAGAACGAACGCTACCTGAAAATCCAATACGCAGTTTCCAAAACCCTTGCTGAATCTACAAGTACGGAAGATGCACTTAAAAAAGCTTTGGAAAATATTTGCACGGGAGTAAACTGGAAGTTCGGAATAGCATGGGTTGTTTCGGGTAACAAACTGATTCAAAAGGCAATTTGGAGCGAACGTGCAGAGGATGAAGAAACATATTCACAGCATTTTACTGCAGATTATACTTTTGAACCGGGTATCGGTCTTCCCGGTCATGTTTGGAAAACGAAGAAATCCAAATGGATAGAGGACTTGAGTAAGGATGACAACCTGCCAAGAAAAAAAGGGCTGTTGGAAATGGGATGGAATTCGGCATTCGCAATTCCAATTATGGATGCAGGCAGTGTTATTAGCATAATTGAGTGTTTTAACGCGGAAAAGCTAGCTCCTAAACAAGACTTGCTGGAAGTTCTTGAATCTGTGGGGGGACAGATAGGTAATTTCCTTGTTAGGAAATCATCGGAAGAAAAGCTGAAGAAATCTCACGAGGAACTTGAAAAACGAATAAACGAACGAACCGCCGAATTGGTAAAGACACTTAACAGGCTGCTTGACGAAATTGCACATAAAGAGAAAATACAGGTTAAGCTAAATCTCTTTGCACATGCGATCAAAGATATAAAGGAGTGTGTTTACATTACAGATCTTGAAAACAATACACTTTTTATAAATGCCGCATTTGAATCAGTTTACGGCTACCTTGAAAGCGAATTATTGAATGAAAAAATTCCGGTGATATATGGAAGCGGAATACCGAAAGAAGAAATTGATGAGATATCCAATTCAACTATCCGCCAGGGCTGGAAAGGCGAACTGGTAAACAGAAGAAAAGACGGAACAGAGTTCATAGCAAACCTCTCTACTTCTGTAATAAGGAATGATGACGGTAAAGTTGAAGCTATAGTTGGAATTGCTCAGGATATCACGGAACTGAAAGAGTCGGAGAGGCTAATTGAAAAACAATCCGGACTTGTAAAACTGCTAAATGATGTTATTGCTGTAGCAAATAAATCAAGCAATGCATCCTCGTCAATTTCATATGCCATCAATAAGATGTGTGAATACACTGATTGGGATGCAGGGCATTGTTATTTAGTAAAAGATGAAATACTTATAAGCTCAGGTATATGGAACGGTAATCTTTCCACAAAATATCTTGAGTTCAGGACTTATTCAGAAGCATGCATTTTCAATTCAGGAGAAGATATGCCGGGAAGATGTTATGAGAAGAACAAGGCTTTCTGGGTTGATATTCGTGATCTGGAAAATTTAGACGATTACAAGAGGGCAAATGAGACTATTAAAGCCGGACTGCAAACTGGAATCTGGGTTCCGGTCACTAATCAAAATAAAGTAACTGCTGTACTTGAATTCTTTCATAAAGATGTAAAACCGTTAGATAATGATATACTCGATTGCATACGAAATATAGGAATTGAACTTGGAAGCCTGATAGAGAGAAATGAATATGTTGAGCTCATCAAGGAAAGAGAAAAACACTTTAAAGCAGTAGCCGATACTGCCAATGAGGCAATTATTACTGCAGATCATGAAGGTAATATTATTTACGCAAACAAAAGTGTTGAAGATATTTTTGGTTATGAGATTGATGAACTTTTGGATCGCAATTTAACTGTGCTTATTCCTGATGGACTTAAGGAAAAACATCTGAAAGCATTTAGTAAAACTGTTGAAACAGGCAAGACTACACTTAGCGGCAAAACAATTGAGTTTACCGGAAAAACAAAAAAGGGTAAAGTGTTCCCCATTGAACTATCAATAGCAAAATGGGAAATGAACGAAAAAGTTTATTTCACAGGGATGATCAAAGATATAACCCTAAGGAAACAAATAGAAACAGAACTCATTGAAAAGCAGGAAATGCTTGAAAAGTCCCAGAAACTGGCAAAGCTTGGTAGTTGGGAATGGGATGTGAGAAATGACTTTGTGTCGTGGTCTGATGAAATGTTCTCAATCTATGAACTACCAGTCCAGGATTTTGACCCGACGCTTAAAGGTTTTATCTCCAGGCTGCACCCCGAGGATGTTGAAGAGATAAGAGGACACATAGAGCGCTCAATGGCCTCAAAACAACCGTTCAATTTTTATGAAAGGATATTTACTCCTGAGGGAAAAATCAAAATATTGAAATCCCAAGGTGAAGTAATATCAGACGAGAAAGGTAATGTTGCAAAACTTCTAGGTACCTGCCTTGATGTTACTGAAACCAAATTGGCTGAAGATAAGCTTCGTTCAAGCGAAGAACGGTTCAGGCTACTAGTTGAAAATGTTAAGGATTATTCTATCGTTTTTCTGGATGTGCAAGGTAATATTATCAGTTGGAACAAAGGTGCAGAACAAACCATGGGTTATAGAGAATCAGAAATAGTGGGGAAACATGTGTCTGTATTTTATCCAAAAGAAGCTTTGGAAGCTAATGAAGTTAGGGAAAACCTTGATAAGACAAGAATGCTGGGAAGATTTGAAAAACAGGGCTGGCGGATAAAAAATGATGGTACAATGTTCTGGGCAGATATTCTATATACTGCCCTGTTTGACGAGAATAAAAAACTGAAAGGATTCATAAAAATAACGCGTGATATTACCGAGAGAAAACAAATTGAAGATTCAATCAAGAAAAGCGAAAAAAGGCTGAAAGATGCACAGGAAATTGCAAAACTCGGGAACTGGGAAGTAGAATTAGCAACTTCAGAAATGAGCTGGTCAGAAGAAATGTTCAGAATATTCAATGTCGATCCTTTTGAAGGCCCTAAGAGTTATGGTTATCTGCGTCAATTCATATATGAAGAAGACAGACACAGAGTAGATAAATTAATGAGGGAACTCGAACATAATCCCAAAAATAAGGAAGTGGAATATAGAGTTGTAACTTCTGAAGGAAGGATGAAGCATATTAGTTCAGATATCAGGATAGAACTTGGTGAAAATAATAAAGTTGCCAGGCTTTATGGAAGTGTTCAGGATATAACAGATATTAAGCTTGTTGAAGAAGAACTGCGGAAAACAAATGCAAAGCTTATTGAAGCACAGAAAGAGCTGATACACAGCGAAAAACTGGCAGCCTTGGGCAGATTTTCATCAGGTATTGCTCACGAGATCCGTAATCCTCTGGCCAATATCAGTGCGCTTGCGCAGCTAATGAGCAAATCCAAAATAGAGGACGAGAAAATGAAAAAACACCTTAAATATATTCTCGTAAATTCCGATATTGCAAATAAGATCATCAAAGATCTGCTTCATTTTGCATCTCCTGAAGATCTAGTATTCAAGCCTGAAAACCTGCATGATATTCTTGAGAACGCATTGGGAAGTATTGAGGCAAGATGTGCAGAAAACAGCGTGATGTTGAGCAAACAGGTACCTGATAATCTTCCTGAGATGATGCTTGACAGGGTAAAGCTTGATAATGCGCTTATGAACTTCTTTTCAAACGCAATAGATGCAATGAAAGGCGGAGGCAATTTATCTGTAAAAGCTGCCGAAGATAAGATTAACAATGAGGTTGTTATAGATATAATTGATTCTGGTGAGGGAATATCTCCTGAAAATCTGGATAAGATATTTGAACCTTTCTTTACTACAAAAGAAACCGGCACCGGCCTGGGGCTTGGGCTCGCATATCAAACAATCAGAGCGCATAACGGTATCCTTAATATCAGCAGTAATCCCGGACAGGGAACACATGTTGAGATCAAACTGCCTCTTAGAAAAATTGAAAGTTAAACGGAAGATGGAAAGAATATTAATCATAGATGACAACGAATCACTCAGATACACTCTGGAAAGTGTACTTGAAACGGCTGAATTTCAGACAAAATCAGTTGAGGATGGCTTCAAAGCAATAGAAGAAGTGAAAACCAAGAGTTATGATCTTATAATTTGTGATATGAAGCTTCCAAAAATGGATGGCATGCAGATACTCAAAGAAATACGAGCCATCGATCCCGAAATCCCATTTATAATTCTAACTGCGTTTGGTGATATTAAAAATGCTGTTGACGCGATGAAAAAAGGGGCAACAGACTATCTTACCAAGCCATTTGATAATGACGGTATGATACTTACTATAAAAAAAGCCCTTGAAATGAGATACTTAAACAGGGAGCTTGCAATACTCCGCAAAAGATCTGACGAGTCATATAAAGGAACAGGGATAATTGGATCAAGTACACAAATGAAAGAAGTATTCGACCAGGTCAAAGTAGTTTCACCCACAAACCTTACTGTGCTTATACAGGGAGAGAGCGGTACAGGAAAGGAAGTTATTGCCAATATGATTCACCGCATGAGTGACCGCGCGCATAAGCCTTTTGTAGCTGTTGATTGCGGGGCTATCCCGGAATCACTGATCGAAAGTGAGCTCTTTGGCCATGAAAAAGGGGCTTTTACCGATGCAAAGAACCAGCGTGAAGGTAAATTTGAACAGGCCAATGGCGGGAGTATTTTCCTGGATGAAATTACAAACCTATCTGATGCTAACCAGATTAAGCTATTGCGCGCAATACAGGAAAGAAAAGTAACGCGAATTGGCGGGAAAAAACCGATAACTCTGGATGTACGGATACTGACTGCAACAAACGTTAAGCTTGCTGATGCTGTAAACAGCGCTAAATTTAGAGCAGATTTATACTACAGATTGAACGAATTTCACCTTAACCTTCCGCCGCTAAGGGAAAGACTGGAAGATATACCACTCCTTGTTGAGCATTTTCTCGAAGACGCAAACCAGGAACTTAACAAATCAGTAGAATCTATTGCCGAAAATGTAATGCTGAAAATAAAGAACCATTCGTGGCCGGGTAATGTCCGTGAACTGAGAAATGCCATCAGGAGAGCAGTGCTTCTGACTCCGGGGAACATAATGGAAAGCATTATGATCACTGATGATGTTATTGCAGCGCATTCATCTAATTCCACTCAGGTGAGTGAAGATAGCGGTGATCACAATCTGAGTTTTGAAGATGCGACAAAGAGGGCTGAAAGAGACTCAATACTCAAAGCCCTGGCAGAAGCCGGAGGCAATAAATCAAAAGCGGCAAAGCTCCTGAATATGAACGAAAGAACTTTCTACAGAAAGCTGAAAGCCCTGGAATTAAGTTAAAGCTATTTCTTCGAAGTTACCTCCGCTTCTTAAAATCAATTTTGCCTTTATAAGAAATACAATATCAAAATCCAATTCAGGTTTATGACTATCAATCTGTCTTTTTTTGACATGAATGTCATAATAAAATCGGATAACCTGCTTTTTTTGACAATATCCGCAATTTAAAACTGGCACAGAAATTGTATTTATATGAGTACAATTCTAACTTATAATTATAAAATTTAGAGGGCTACTATTATGACCAATCCAAAAACACAGACAACAAACTCTGAACAGAATTATCAGGAAAACAATAATGATAATAATGAACAGAACCGCCAGCAGGAAGTAGAGCTTCCCACTCCGCAAAAGAAAAACGATGAGATAACTACGGGTAACAATTCTTCGAAAGTGAATCAGAATAAGGACAATCTTATTGCTGATCAAGAAACCCTCGATCCTGATACCAGGAAGCAGAAAAATGAACAGTCTGCAGGTTTTTCAGTTGACGAAAAAGGTAAATTGAAAAATGAAGAGAACAAGCGTGGAGATAAGATCGAAAGAGTAGAACGCGATGATACCCGCGAACAGAAAACACAGGATGCAAACTGGCAAAAAGATAAGATGAATGAAGCAAATAACCAGCAGGGCGATCAAGAGAACGTTGATGATAACGCAGGAATAATAAACGATGAGACGACCCTGAAGGAAAATCAAAGAAGTCCTGAAGAAAGAGAAACCCGTGAAGATTCAATATTAAACAGGCCAAAAACAGAAACATACGAAAGAGATACTAATGAAGATACCGGGAAAACAATTAAGGACATGAATTACACTCATACCCGTGAAGAGGAAAAACGGAAGCAGAAAAACTCACGTAAACATAATGAAGAACAGAACAAAAACCGCAAAGACAGGAAATTTACAGCACCGCTTTAATTGAAAATAATAAACTTAAGGAGAAAAATATGGCAAAAATGAAAACACTTGAAGATTTCTTTATGGATGAGCTTAAAGATGTCTATAGCGCTGAAAAGCAGATAACAAAGGCGTTGCCAAAGATGGAAAAAACAGCAACAGCAGAAGAGCTGAAAGGCGCGTTTGAAAATCATTTGAAAGAAACTGAAGGACAGATAGCCCGGCTTGATAAGATAGGTACAATTTTAGGCAAAAACCTGGCAGGCAAAAAATGCAAAGCAATGGAAGGCCTCATGGAAGAAGGCAAGGAATTAATGGAAGAGGAAGCAGAACCTGAAGTAATGGACGCAGCATTAATTGCAGCAGCCCAAAAAGTTGAACATTACGAAATGGCAACTTATGGATGCCTGAAAACATATGCAAGGCTGCTTGGATATGATGAGATCGGCGATCTTCTGCAGGAAACTCTTGATGAAGAAGGCAATGCAGATAAAGTTCTGACTGAAATAGCAGAACAAATAAATATCGATGCAGTAGAGCCTGTAGAATCAGAATAGTAAAATAATGAAAGATACTCCCAATCATATTTCCCCTCGCCCGCTCTGTGAAAACGGAGCGGGCTCCTATTTAGAAATGATGCTTACTAATGGAGAGTGATTAAAATGCCGCAAACAGGATCAACAAACCGGAATAAGGCGCTGAAAAAAGGAGCAGAAAAACGTAAAGCTGAACTTTCCCCGAAAAGGAAAAGACAGTATAAACATATTCTGG
>JAUQWT010000371.1 GCA_030835005.1 Ignavibacteria bacterium
TTTTGATAAAGTAACCGGTAATTTTTGATTCACAATTTTTATACTAGGGGGCATGCCCCCTAGTTCTTTAAATGAAAGCACATGGTTATTTCACTTTCAATATTGCCGCCTATTGAGTAACTTACCTTAAATTCAGCCAAATTATGGGACTTTTTGACAAGCTTAAACAGGGTTTAAAGAAAACCCACGAAAATATATTCAATAAAATTGACCGCCTGGTTAATGCTAAAGCAGAGATAGATGATGATTTCCTTGATAATCTAGAAGAAATTCTGCTTAGTTCAGATGTCGGCGTAAATACTACAGAGGTGATCATTGATAATCTTAAGAAAAGGGTAAAAGAAGAAAAGTACGAAAGAACTGACCAGTTAAAAGCAATAATTCGTGATGAGCTTCAGAAAGTTTTTATAAGCGGAAACGGTGAAGCGAAACAGCCGTTCAAAATAACATCCAAGCCTTATGTGATTATCGTTGTTGGTGTAAACGGAGTTGGCAAGACTACATCGATTGGCAAGCTTGCATACAATTATAAGAATGCAGGTTATTCAGTTCTTATCGGTGCGGCAGATACATTCCGCGCAGCAGCAAACGAACAGCTTGAAACATGGGCGAAACGTTCGGGCACGGAGATAATCCAGCTTGCGCAGGGCAGTGATCCCAGCGCTGTGGTTTACAATACGATTCAATCAGGTATAGCAAAAAGGTATGATGTACTTATTATAGATACGGCAGGGAGACTTCATACGAAGACTAATCTTATGGAGGAACTTAGCAAGATCAATCGGGTAATCCAAAAACAAATGCCCGATGCTCCGCATGAAGTATTGCTTGTCATTGATGCAACTACCGGGCAAAACGGAATGGTTCAGGCAAGAGAGTTCAGTAATTCAATTAAGCTTACCGGACTTATTTTAACAAAACTCGATGGAACTGCTAAAGGCGGAATAGTATTAAAAATAAGCAATGAGATGAAGATTCCAGTGAACTACATAGGTGTTGGCGAGCAGATTGATGACCTGCAGGTATTTGATAAAGAGAGCTTCGTAAAGGCGCTGCTTGAGGACTAGTTTGGCAAACAATATTAAAATACTACCCCAGTACATTGCAAACAGAATAGCTGCCGGTGAAGTTGTTGGCAGGCCTGAAGCTGTTGTGAAAGAGCTTATCGAAAACTCAATTGATGCAGGTGCAGCAAACATCCAGTTAATTATCCGCGACGCAGGCAAAGCTCTGATACAGGTTATCGATAACGGTACGGGCATGAATGAAGATGATGCAATACTCAGCTTCCAAAGACATGCTACAAGTAAAATAACAAATGCCGAAGACCTTGAAAATATTAAAACCCTTGGCTTCAGGGGTGAGGCGCTTGCATCAATTTCTGCCGTGGCTCAGGTTGAACTCAAGACGAGAACTTCGGAATCAGAACTGGGGATATTGATAAAGAATCACGGCAGTGAAATTGTTGAACACTCCGGTGTTCAGTCTGAAAAGGGTACGTCAATAGCAGTCAGGAATTTGTTTTATAACACGCCTGCCAGAAGGAATTTCCTCAAAACTAATCAGACTGAATTCAGGCATATTTACGATACATTTATAAGACTTGCCATTGCCAATCCCGATAAGGCATTTACATTTGTTAATGAGGATGAACTGATATTTGAATTGGAACCGGGAAATTTGTTTGAGAGATTACGCCAAATCTACGGACCGGAGATTGCCGGCAATTTGATTGAGGTTGACTATTCTAACGAACTTCTTTCACTCAAAGGATTTATCTCTAAGCCAAGTTTTACAAAGAGAAGCAAGCAGGATCAGCTTCTCTTCCTCAATAGCCGCTACATTGTCAACAAAGCGCTTTCATACGCAGTCCATATGGCTTATGAAGATTTGATAGATAAGGGTGATTTCCCGAACTTTTTCCTATTCTTAAAGCTTGACCCGACAAAATTTGACGTCAATGTTCACCCATCCAAGCTTGAGGTGAAGTTCGAGGAAGAGCGGGCGCTTTTCAGCTTTGTGAAGAAAGGGGTATGGAGTAC
>JAUQWT010000372.1 GCA_030835005.1 Ignavibacteria bacterium
ATTGGCATTGATCTGATCCATTATCAAACAGCTTTCTGTGCCGCTATCCAGGTTGACAGCAATATCAAAATGGTCGTTATAAATATGTTCCAGTTCATCATCGTCAAAATATATCTCATCTATCAGGTCATTATCCTTGAGCACTTCAAAAGAACTTTCTTTGGTTATCCACAAGATATAAGAGTCCGTATACTTTTGTTTCAAAGAAGGCAGTATAGAGGTTGTTCTTAACACGTCCCCAACGGCATCAAGTTTAACTATGATTATCTTCTTTTCGGTCTCGGGATCCTCTTCGTAACCGGGAACACCAATTTTGGGGAACATCTGCTTAATAGATTCATCTTTTTCATAGAAAGTACACTCTCCGCAGAAAACTCCATACTGCTTATTAGGATTGCACGGCCTGTCCCCATAGAAATATTTGCAGTCAAAATGTATTGCTGGAAGTTTCGGGATCATTTGTTAAAACAGTCCGCTTAACGGGTTCAGGCCAAGATTCTGATTCTTTTCTGAGCTCCTTGCGGCATTTGATGTTATCATAAAATTCATGCCAAAAATCTTCAAATTTTGAGTGAACCTTCCTTAGCCGATCTGAAATTCTGGTTTTTTTTGCGTTTTTTTGCAATTAATAATAAATGTTTTTTTTTATATATTAAATCCTATTAAAATTGTTAACAAATACGCAGTTTAAGTGTGAAATTGCTGATAATCTAAGCCATTTCTTCAGATAGACAAAATGGGAAAACCCCGATTTACAGTGTGCCATCTGTTTTACGAAGAGTATCCCAGGGATCCAAGAGTAAGGCGATATGTGAATGTTCTGAACAATAATGGTATCCGATGCATAATAATATGCAGCAAAAAACCAAATGAACCCTATTTTGAAAACATTAACGGAAACCTGGTCTATCGGCTGCCGGTTTACAAAAGACGCGGCAGCTTTTTACTGACACTTATTGAATATCTGCTTTTCACTTGGATGTCTTCTTTTCTGCTTTTTTACCTTCAGTTCAAACACAGGTTCAAGCTAATTCACATTCACACACTCCCTGATTTTTTGATCTTTGCAGCAATACTGAATAAGATACTTGGTGCAAAACTTGTACTAGACCTTCATGAAGTTTTTCCGGAACTTTATATTGCACGCACCGGTGCTCCATACAGCTCATTTAAGGTCAAGCTGCTATTGCTCGCAGAAAAACTCTCGATCAGTCTGGCAGATGTTGTCATAACTATCCACGATAACGCAAAGGATATCTTTGCGGTTAGGAACAGGAACATAGAAAGTAAGATCAATGTAATAATGAATTCTGTTGATCCGTCAGAGTTTCCATTGCCTGCTTCGGCCCCGCAAAACGAATTCATAATTATTTACAACGGATCCATTGTAAGGCTCCTGAACCTAACAATGGTAATTGAAGCTCTTGCAAAGCTGAAGCTTGAAATGCCTGAAAAAGATTTTGCAAGAATAGTATACAGGCTTTACGGCGATGGTCCGGCAATTGAAGAGATACTGGAAGCTGCGGAAAAAGCTGGAATAAAGGATAAAGTTCAATATTTGGGATACCTCCAGCCGGATAAAATGAGAAATGAAGTGCTTAAATCCAGTGCACTAATTCTGCCTCCCCACAAAAATCTATACAGCGACCTGTTCTACACTATCAAGCTCATAGAGACGATCTATCTCAAAATACCTGTCATTGCTACCAGGCTTAATACATACAAAAGATATTACAGAGAAGAATCTTTGTTTTATTTTGATTCAGATGATGTAAACGGGCTTGCTGAGAAGATAAAAGAAGTATTCTACAACAAAGAGCTGGTTAAGAAAAAGACCGAAAACGCAAGAGCCGACTACGACAAACTGAATTGGGAGATAATGAGTGGGAGATATATGAAACTGATCCTGGAACTGATTCCCGCTGAACCTGCATAATGCTGTGACCTCAGTTGTTTTTGATCCAGCCTTTTTTATTTCCTGTTTTCGAACACCCTGAAATAGTGTGCCGAATACTTTGCATACCGTGAGCTTTCCAGTTTCTTTTCAACGGGCTCAAAAAACTTAAGGGCGCCTTTACCAACAAACTCCGGCAGAAACGTAAAGAAAATGATTTTGTCTGAAACTAATTTCCCGGCTTTTTCCATCCCGGGTTCGATCCAGTTTTCAATTCCTTCATCGATGGTTTTAACCAGAGGAAAAAAATAATTCATATAAAGCTTAAAAAAGATGTTTTGTACGTTCATTTCATGCAGGTAGAATTTTCCGCCGGGCTTAAGAACTTTGCTGAGCGAATCAAACGCGCGTTTCTGTGCATCCCGGTCATCAAGATGGTGGAACACGTTTATTGAAAAAGCAAAATCCGCGGAGTTCTCTTCAAAAGGCAAATCCGAAATATCTGCAATAACAGTCTTTATCTTCGGGTCGCGCTTAGCCGCGTCTGCCGCCTGGTTAACAGAGCGCTCAACCAGGGTGATATTTGGCGAGCCCGTTATTTCTATCAGCCTGCTTGTGTACCAGCCTTTTCCGCCGCCAAGGTCAAGTCCCGTAAGCTTACTCAGGTCTTCCCCGAATTTTTCCTTCAGGTCATCCACCATCATATCGCACTTGCGTCCGATCAGCCGCTCCCTTACATGCTCGGGGATCATTTCAGCGTACTCATCTGATATCTCATCGAAGTGGAATTTCTCTGCGGTTCTGCGCTTACCAATTGCCTGTACAGCCACTACAAGCCCAATAACGGCAGTTGGCAATATCGATGCGAGTCTAATACTGATAACTGTTTGTACCAGAAGAACCGGATCCCTTATAAATGCCTCGAGTGAAATGAAGAGGTAATTGCCCGAAACAAAGAGTCCCATTGGAGTAGTGGGATAGAACACAATGTTGTTTGAAAATATGTACCCGAAATCAACAAATGAAATCGAGCTCGCTGCACCCTCCGGAAGAGTGAAATAAATCAGATATATAGCAAACCAGCCTGCGCAGCCGATCAGAAAAGAAATTATAAACTTAAATGAGAAGATCATTTTCTTCGAGAGAAATACACCTGCTATTATGATGATCGCGGCGGCTATGCCTGCATAAATGTACAATTCGGGGGAGTTTGCCCTGGCCCGCTCAGAGCTGAATGCTATGAAAATCACGCCGAACACAAGTATAGCAATTACATCAAGCAGTCTTTCAAGCAGAATGACGGAAATATTGCGGAACGAATACGGGTAATTTTCTTTTCTGAGCAGGTAATTTTTTGTGAGCGTTTCGCCGATAAGCAGGGGAAAG